>NZ_FMBA01000010.1 GCF_900094935.1 Gilliamella intestini | reverse complement strand
AAAAGCAATAATAATAACGTTACCCTTGTTTATTTATGCATGATTTTTTAGGATTTTTTACATAAACGTAGTACACTCCTGAAAGTTTTTGACAAAAATGGCACTGCCTTTATTTTTTTAGTTAAAATATTTGTTTAGATAAGCTGTGTAATAACCGGCATATCAAGAAAAATTTACTAAAACCACCTGCCACAAACGAATAGGAAAGCGGAAATAGTGATGCGTACATTAATAGAAAGTTACATAATCAGCAAATAGTTAGTGACGCAAAAAAATGACAACTAAAGCCTAAGCGGTTTATTAGCTTTTATAATACCGTTAAACCGCATAAAGCGATTTCAGGGAAAACGCCTTATGAGTTTTTAGAGGATTATTTTAACCATGAAGTGTAAACAACTCTGCGTTTTCCTACACCTTATGTTTTTTTAGATATGATGATTCGTTTTTTGTTTGCTGTTGTCGTGGTTTTTTCTTTCAATATATAACACCACGTTATTATTTGCTCTTATCTAAAAATAATTCTTATCTTACTTGTTTTATGGTGATATTTTGTTTTAATAGATAAAAATATTGCTTTATATAACCTCTACTAATTGGAAATAAATTATGAAAAATGTTGGTTTTGTCGGTTGGCGTGGAATGGTGGGCTCTGTGCTTATGCAACGTATGGTTGAAGAGCATGATTTTGATTATATCAATCCTGTTTTCTTTTCTACTTCTCAAGCAGGTCAAGCAGCCCCAACTTTTGGTGGAAAAACAGGTATATTACAAAGCGCAGATAATATTGATGCTTTAAAGGCATTAGATATTATTGTCACTTGTCAAGGTGGTGATTATACCTCAGAGATTTACGCAAAATTACGTGCAACAGGTTGGCAGGGTTATTGGATTGATGCAGCTTCAACGTTACGCATGGAAGATGATGCAATTATTGTTCTTGATCCTGTAAACAAAGCTAATATTCATGCTGCTTTAAATAGAGGTATTAAAACTTTTGTAGGCGGTAACTGTACGGTTAGTTTGATGTTAATGTCATTAGGTGGGTTATTTGCTGAAAATCTTATAGATTGGGTTTCTGTTTCCACTTACCAAGCGGCGTCTGGTGGTGGTGCTCGCCATATGCGTGAGCTATTAACTCAAATGGGTATGCTAAATGCCGAAGTAGCAAAAGAACTACAAGATCCGCATTCCTCTATTTTGGATATTGAGAGAAAAGTGACCCAAAAAATGCGTGATGGTAGTTTACCTACAGATAATTTTGGTGTGCCATTAGCAGGAAGTTTAATTCCTTGGATCGATAAAGCGCTAGATAATGGACAAAGTAAAGAAGAGTGGAAAGGGCAGGCAGAAACCAATAAAATTTTAGGTACTAGCCAAGTTATTCCGGTTGATGGGCTTTGTGTTCGTATTGGAGCATTACGTTGTCATAGCCAAGCTTTTACCATTAAATTGAAAAAAGATATCAGCATTCCTGAAATTGAAAAACTGCTTGCAGCTCATAATGATTGGGTAAAAGTCGTGCCGAATGATCGTGATCTTTCAATGCGTGAACTTACCCCAGCAGCAGTAACAGGAACTTTAACTACACCTGTTGGGCGTTTACGTAAATTGAATATGGGTAAAGATTATTTGTCTGCTTTTACTGTAGGTGACCAACTATTGTGGGGGGCTGCAGAACCGCTGCGTAGAATTTTACGTATTTTAGCTTAATTGAAAAAGCCCGAATTATCGGGCTTAATTTACATATGATAGGGTATACTATAGATTCTCTTCAAGTAGTGTCATTAGTAGCGAACCATTAAATAAAGCCTGCTGCACTAATGCAAATGCACCAATTGCCGACCTATCATCTAGCGGTGAGCAAGTAATGGTAAGATTTTTGCGTAGTTCTTCTAGACTTTGTGCATTTAGCGCACTATTTACTGCATTTAGTAAGATTTCGGGTGATTTAGTGAGTTCACCTGCTAATACGATGCGTTGAGGATTGAAAATATTAACCATAATAGCAACCGCTCTGCCAAGATTTTCACCCGCATCTTTGACAAGTTTGATGGCAAGTTCATCGCCTTGATTAGCATATTGACAGATATGATTGATATCGCATTGCTCGGCAGTAAGTTTTGAAATATAACCTTGTTCAATCATCTGTTTAGCACGGTGTTCAATAGCTTTATTAACGACACGATTTTCTAAGCAACCGAAGTTACCACAATGACAACGTTCACCTAATGCATCTACTTGAATATGCCCTACTTCACAAGCGCTTTGATTGTGGTTTGTTAACAGTTGCTGATTAACAATAACACCAGAACCAACTCCCCGATGAACACGAATTAATATAGAATCATCGACATTTTGGGTTGATCCAAAATAACTTTCAGCTAATGCTAAGCTTTGAATATCATTCCCAACAAAAATGGAAACATTAAAGTGTTTTTGTAGTATGTCGGCTAAAGCCCATTCTTTTACTTGAATATGTGGCGTATAACGGATAATACCATTGACTGAGTCAATTAATCCCGGTAATACAATCGATATTGCTATTAAATATTTTATTTTCTTATTATTTTCTTTAATAAAATCTTCAATTAATGCAATTAAGTAGTCTTGTACCTGTTGCTCAGTAAAGTTAGTAAGTGGATATCTTTTTGATACCAAACATTTCGCACCTAAATCAAATAGCTCTATTGTGACATGTGAACGACTTAATTGCACCGCAATGGCTTGATATTGTCCATATTTTGCTTCAATTGAAACTGCAGGACGCCCGCCCGTTGATTGCTGAGCATCGACTTCTTTAATTAGTTTATTTTTAATCAGTTGACGAGTTATTTTGGTAATACTTGCTGGTGCTAATTGGCTAATTTCAGCTAATTGAATACGAGAAAGTGGTGCTTGCTGAACAATCAAGCGATAAATCATTGCATAATTTAGTTGCTTAATTAATTCAGCATTACCCACTAAATTCAGATAATTAAATGTCATATATTACTCAATATTCTTGATCAATTATCTGGTATTTTAGCGGCTCGTCTTTCCGTTAACAACCGTTTTAACGATTGAAAAATCACGATTAAAAATAACAAGATTTGCAATTTTTCCTTCGCTAATACTGCCAAGCTCTTTATCCACACCGATTGCTTTGGCAGGATATAGCGTTGCCATTCTTAACGCTTCATCTAGTGCAATACCGACATATTCAACTGTGTTTTTTACGGCTTCAATCATGGTTAATGATGAACCACCCAATGTGCCATTTTCATCAACACAGCGACCATCTTTATAATAAATGGTTTTACCTGCAAATACGCCCGACTCTAAATTAGAAGCGGCAAGTAGCATAGCGTCAGTAACTAAAATTAAATGATCTTGTTTTATTTTGTGACTATTGCGGATATTTGCCCAACTGACATGTTGACCGTCAGCAATAATGCCAACATAAACTTCAGGTTCATCATAAATTGCACCAACTACACCAGGTTCTCGGCCAGAAATATAAGGCATAGCATTAAATAGATGCGTTCCTAAACGAATACCGTCATTAAACCCTCTACGGCAATCATCATAATGACCATTTGAATGGCCAACTGAAACATGAATGCCGGCATTAACCAATTGCTTAATGAAATGGCTTTCAACTCTTTCTGGCGCTAAAGTAATGATTTTAATCACATCAGCATTTTCGCAAAGAAAATCAATCATTTTTTGCGACGGTTGTCGAATAATATTTTCGTCATGAATTCCCTTTTTTTCAGGGCTGATATAAGGCCCTTCAAGATGCAACCCAAGTGCTTGATTAGGGTGTGTGACTAAGTATTCACGCATCACTTTAACTGCCTTTATCATAAATTCATCAGTTGAGGTAATTAATGTAGGCAAATAGCTTGTACAACCAGAAATAAGATTTGTTGCCTGCATGGCTTCTAATGTTTCAACGCTCAGTGCATCAAGCGTTTCATTAAATTGCACACCACCACAACCATTAACTTGGATATCTATAAATCCGGGTGCAACAAGTGCACCTTGTAAATTT
This sequence comes from Gilliamella intestini, assembly GCF_900094935.1. GTDB lineage: Bacteria > Pseudomonadota > Gammaproteobacteria > Enterobacterales > Orbaceae > Gilliamella > Gilliamella intestini. Next base: position 62,424 of record NZ_FMBA01000010.1, on the reverse strand, counting down.
TCAATTTTGATATCTGTAGGTAATTCGTTTTGTTTACAGACTTTTGTAATTTTATTGCCATCAATAATAACAGCATGGTTATCAAGAATTTCATAACCTGTATAAAAACGGCAATTTGTTAATGCATACATTGGGTTATCCTTTATAAAATGGTCACTTTAAGATTATTAGCTTCCATTTGTTTAAAATATTTTAGCGTTTTCACTTTAAGATCATCAGTACTTGGTTCATCACAGACAATAATTGATGCTGGATGCATTTGTAGTGCAGTGACAGTCCAAAGGTGATTAACAGCCCCTTCAACACCAGCTTGTAATGCTAAACTTTTGTTATGACCACAAACTAATAAAATAACTTCCTGTGCATCCATTAAAGTTGCAACACCAATGGTTAACGCATGTTTTGGTACTTGATTGACATCATTATCAAAAAAGCGAGAATTAGCAATGCGTGTATCTTCAGTTAATGTTTTGATGCGTGTACGTGAACAAAGTGAAGATCCCGGTTCATTAAAAGCAATATGCCCATCTTGACCTACCCCCCCAACAAAGATATTAATTTTGCCGTAAGCTTTGATCTTGGCTTCATATTGACGGCACTCTTGATCAATATCTGGCGCATTACCATTTAATATATGGATATTGTTCTTATCAATATCAATATGATTGAAAAAATTTTCGTACATAAATGTGTGGTAGCTTTGTGGATGATCTTCTGGAATGCCAACATATTCATCCATATTAAAGGTTACAACATGTTTAAAGCTGACGTTACCTGCTTTATATTGTTTAATCAATTGTTGATACATAACTAATGGTGAACTACCTGTTGGCAGCCCCAATAAAAATGGACGATCTGCAGTAGGTTTAAACTCATTAATTTTATTAACAATGCGCTGTGCAACCCAAGCACCGACTTCTTGTGCATTTTCTAAAGGAATAAGTCTCATGTAGCGTTACCTCTTGTAATATAATTAAAAACTTTTTTCTTGAAATAAAATATGTTGCCTTTATTTTACTATATTAAACTAATTAATCAAAAAAAATGGTGATTTAAATCACAAAAAAAGAATAATTAATTTGCGAAGTAAAATAAATAATATAGAGTGGAATAATAATACTTAATTATCATCACTTAACGGTGTAAAATTTTATTACTTTTTATTATGTACCCCTAATAACTATATGAGGTTAAACTTATGGGAATTTTAGCTTATATGCAACGTATCGGGCGTTCACTTATGGTGCCTGTGGCAGTTCTACCAGCTGCTGCAATACTACTAGGGATTGGGTATTGGATCGATCCTAACGGTTGGGGGCAAAATAGTATTGTAGCCGCTTTTTTAATTAAATCTGGCGGAGCAATTATTGATAATATGCCAATACTTTTCGCTATTGGTGTTGCTTATGGAATGTCTAAAGATAAAGATGGCGCAGCTGCACTTTCTGGTTTGGTTGGTTTTTTAGTGGTAACCACCTTACTTTCTCCAAATTCTATTGCATTATTTAATGGTATTGACACAAAAGCAGATGACTGGTTAAAGCAAGTTCCTGCTGCATATGGTAAAATAAACAATCAATTTATTGGTATTCTTGTTGGTATTATTGCAGCCGAACTTTACAATCGCTTTAGTCGGGTTGAATTACATAAAGCACTATCTTTTTTTAGTGGAAAAAGACTAGTACCAATTGTTGTTTCAGTTGTGATGCTATTAGTTTCAGCTGTTTTATATTTTATCTGGCCAACTATTTATGACGCACTAGTTGCTTTTGGTAAATATATTAAAGAATTAGGATCTGTGGGTGCTGGTATTTATGGATTCTTTAACCGCTTACTTATTCCTGTAGGTTTACACCATGCCTTAAACTCAGTATTCTGGTTCGACGTGGCTGGTATCAACGATATTCCTAACTTCCTAGGTGGGCAAAAATCAATTGAAGACGGTTTAGCTACAGTTGGAATTACAGGTCGTTACCAAGCTGGATTCTTCCCTGTTATGATGTTTGGTCTGCCTGGTGCAGCGCTAGCTATGTATCATACGGCTAAAAAAGGCAATAAAGATAAAACTGCATCAATCATGTTAGCGGCTTCTTTTGCTGCATTCTTTACTGGCGTTACTGAACCATTAGAATTTGCGTTTATGTTTGTTGCGCCATTACTTTATGTTTTACATGCTATTTTAGCCGGTATTTCTCTTTATATTGCCGCAGCGATGCAATGGATTGCGGGATTTGGTTTTAGTGCTGGCTTAGTTGATATGCTACTTTCTAGTCGTAATCCACTTGCTGTACATTGGTATATGCTTATACTTCAAGGTTTAGTGTTCTTTGTTGTTTATTATGTTGCATTCCGCTTTGTAATTGTAAAATTCAACCTTAAAACACCGGGCCGTGAAGATGAAGATACTACTGTTTTGTCAGCTGAAAACACTCAGCAAAAACAAGTAATTGGCGACAGCTCTAAACTAGCTGAACAATATCTAGCGGTTGTTGGTGGAAAAGGAAACCTAACTAACATCGACTGCTGTATTACACGCTTGCGTTTAGGGGTAAATGATTCAGAATTGGTTGATGAACAAGCAGCTAAAGCACTTGGTGCGATGGCTGTAATTAAACTCGGTAAAACAGGTGTGCAAATTATTGTAGGTACTCAGGCCGAAAAAATTGCCGATGAGATGAAAAAACTTGTTTAGTCAATTAGTATAAAATAAGAAACAAATTAAATAAAACTAATGTAACAATCCACTCTATTTAAATAAGCAACAAATAGAGTGGATTATTTATTTGATTTAACTTTACATATCCCTTGCACTATTTATAAACAATACAATATATTTTTTGTTAAAAAATAAAAACTTCAATAAAATCAATTATTTTTCTGACCGATTTTTGTTTAGATATACGCTTGCTGTTGTGTAAGGTTTTGCTTTAAGTATAAAACTAGAATCGCAAAATTACATCTTTAGTCGTTAATAGTTGATTTAATAACTGGGTATTAATAACTTTACTAGGAATATTATGAGGGATTTGAATTAGATTTCTCGATTTGAGTGAAGATTCACATATGTACACATCATCAATATCATAAAGCTCAAGCATATTAAAAGTTGCAATATAATCACGCATTAAAATTTTATGGGGTTGTTGTTCTGGTAATAAATGGAATACACCATCATCAATAAAAAAAACAGAAACCTGATTAATAGCAGATGTGGCTAATGCGATATCAAGTGCTTCTCGGCCTTTGGCATTCCCGTGAGGTGGTGAGCTGATAATAATTGCTAGTTTTTTCATTTCAGTCTTAATTTAAAATTGAATGGTTCGATCGGTTGTCGCTATTGATTCGCTAAGTTCACCAAGACCAGTTAATTGAAAATGATCTGCAAGATTGTTTTCGATAATACCGCGTCGCTGTGCAGCTGCAACACAAATAGTTAACGTTAAGGTGTGTGTTTTTGCTAGTTCTTGCCAAGCTGAAACTAAATCAAACTCATCGCTAGCAGGATCAGTATAGCTATTGCCATTATAAACGCCATCGGCATAAAAAAAGATGTTTTTAATCGTATGAGGAGTATTAGACAGTAAAGCTTGAGCAAATTGGTATGCGCAATAAGCTGATTGGGTCCCATAAGCAGGACCCATAATAATAAGCGTGTAACTTAATGAATCAATCAAGTGAGTCAGCTGCTTGTTATTCTGCTTGTTCTGGTTCTGATGCAGGTTCTTCCCTTGGTGCTTCATTTGTGTCATTTTTATCACCATCAATGCCAAGTAATTCAACTTCAAACACTAATGTTGATGCAGGTTCGATTCTAGCTTTACCTTCTTGACCAGGAAAACTCTGGTCTCCAAAAGCTAAATCAGGTGGTACAACAAGTTTGATTTTTCCACCAACTCCGATTAATTGAATTCCTTCAGCCCACCCTTTGATAACAGTACTAAGAGGGAATGTTGCAGGTTCACTACGATCATAAGAACTATCGAATTTGCGTCCATCAGTTAGTGTTCCTGTATAATGAACAATGACTGTATCTTGAGCAGTTGGATGACGGTCTGAACCTTCTTGAATGATTTGATAAAGTAATCCTGATTTTGTTTGTTTTACACCATCTTTTTTAGCAAATTGTGTACGGAATTTATTACCAGATTTTGTATTTTCATTTTTTTCTTTTTCAAAACGATCTTTACTTTCTTCTTGCATTCGTTTATTAAACGCATATAAAATGGTTTTAACTTCATCTTTTGAAAGTTGAGATGAACCGTGGAAAGTCTCATTAAAGCCACTAATTAAATATTCTTCATCTGTCTTAATTTCACTTTGCTCTAAATCTGACCTCATGTATGTTGCAAATGATGAACCTAATGCATAGGCTTCTTTTTGTGCATCAGTTGAAATTGTTACTTTATTCGGTGAATTTTTATTATCACAACCAGCTAATGCTAATACAATTGCGCTACTTACTAACGTCATTTTAATCAATGATTTCATTCTACTTCTCCAAGTTATAAACTTTTTAGGTAATTATATATGATTTGATATAGGATAATACAGTATTTACAAATCATTTATTTTATAAATTTATATTTATATATTGATAATACATTAAGGCAAGCATATTTAGCAATTTAAATCATCCTTGAGTGAAAGTGGTATCCTCAGTTATAATGTACAAAATTTATAGTAAATAATGTATAAGGATAGCTATTTTGACTACCGAACTTAATACCCTTGATATCGAAGAAATCATCAGCCTGTTACCTCATCGTTATCCATTTTTAATGGTCGATCGAGTTCTTAGTTACGAAAAAGGTAAAACATTAAAAGCAATAAAAAATGTTACTGTGAATGAGCCTTTCTTCCAAGGACACTTCCCTAATAAACCCATTTTTCCTGGTGTATTAATTCTAGAAGCCATGGCGCAAGCAACAGGGATTTTAGCATTTAAGAGCATTGAAGAGCTCTCACCTGGGCAGCTTTATTACTTTGCGTCAATCGATAAAGCACGCTTTAAACGTCCAGTTGTACCTGGCGATCAAATTGTGTTAGATGTTGAATATATCAAAGAACGTCGAGGCATTGCGTTATTTCATGGTGTTGCAACCGTTGATGGTAAGTTAGTTTGTGAAGCAGAAATGATGTGCGCTCGCAAATAGCATCGATTTTTAGAGTATCTCCAAAGCAGTATTAAGGAACCGCTATGGCAACAGAAATACATCCTAGTTCAGTAATTGAAAAAGGGGCAAAGATTGGTGAAAACGTCAAAATTGGGCCTTTTTGTTTTATTGGTGAACATGTTGAAATTGGTGATGGAACTTTTTTAAAATCGCATGTCGTCGTCAATGGGTATACCAAAATTGGTAAAGATAACCAAATTTATCAATTTGTTTCAATTGGTGAAGTAAACCAAGATTTAAAATATCGTGGAGAACCAACACGCACTGAAATTGGCGATCGTAATATGATTCGCGAAAGTGTGACAATTCATCGTGGCACGGTGCAAGGAGGAGAGTTAACATGTATTGGTAGCGATAACCTATTGATGATTAATGCTCACGTTGCACACGATTGCCATATTGGTAATCGCTGTATTTTAGCCAATAATGCGACGTTAGGCGGGCATGTCCAATTAGATGATTATGTTATTATTGGTGGCATGACTGCTGTGCATCAATTTTGTGTGATTGGATCGCATGTTATGGTTGGTGGCTGTTCGGGAGTTGCACAGGATGTTCCGCCTTATGTTATTGCTCAAGGTAATCATGCCACTCCACATGGCGTCAATTACGAAGGTTTAAAACGTCGTGGGTTTAGTAAAGATGCTTTGCAGGCGATTCGTAATGCCTATAAAATCCTTTATCGAAATGGTTTGACATTAGATGAAGCTAAAATTGAAATCGAAACCATTGCCAAACAATATCCTGAAATCCAATTATTTATTGACTTTTTTGCCCGTTCTACGCGAGGCATTATCCGTTAATGACAAATAAACCATTAACTATAGCTTTAGTCGCTGGAGAAACCTCTGGCGACATTCTTGGTGCAGGTCTAATTCGTTCACTCAAAAATCATTATCCTAATATTCATTTTGTTGGTATTGCTGGTCCTAAAATGCAAGCCGAAGGCTGTGAAGCTTGGTATGAAATGGATGAGTTATCGGTGATGGGCATTGTTGAAGTCTTAGGTCGATTACGCCGAATTTTAGCAATTCGCAAAGATATTACTAGGCGTTTAATTGCACTTAAACCTGATATATTTATTGGCATTGATGCACCTGACTTTAATCTTTCTTTAGAAGGTAAGTTAAAACAAGCAGGCATTAAAACAATCCATTATGTGAGTCCATCTGTTTGGGCTTGGAAACAAAAACGGGTGTTCAAAATTAAACGTAACACCAACCTTATTTTGGCTTTTTTACCGTTTGAAAAAACGTTTTATGATAAGTTTGATGTACCTTGTCGTTTTATTGGTCATAAAATGGCAGACGATATCCCACTTAATCCAGATCAAACTGCAATGCGTCAACAATTAGGTATTCCACTACATTGCCGTTGTTTAGCTTTATTACCGGGTAGCCGTCATGCTGAAGTGGCATTATTATCAGCTCCCTTTTTAAAAGCAGCGCAGTTATTACGCCAACGCTACCCAGATTTACATATTTTAGTACCTTTAGTTAACGCAAAAAGACGACAAGAGTTTGAGCAGATTAAAACAGAAATTGCTCCACAACTTGAAATGCAGTTATTAGATGGTCATGCTCGTGAGGCAATGATTGCAAGTAATGCGTCAATCTTGGCTTCGGGTACTGTGGCATTAGAAAGCATGTTAGCTAAATGCCCAATGGTTGTTGGCTACAAAATGAAGCCTTTTACCTTTTGGCTTGCTAAAAAATTGATTAAAACACCTTATGTTTCATTACCGAATATTTTAGCGGGTAAAGAGATTGTGCCAGAATTATTACAACAAGATTGCACTCCTGAAAATATTGTTAATCGCATTATTCCTTTTTTAGAAACTGATAATTCAGAATTAAAACAGACATTTTTATCTTTGCATAATCAAATTCGTTGTAATGCTGATGAACAAGCTGCTAAAGCAGTGTTTGATGTATTAAAGGAGCCACATTGCTAGAGTTTACCTATCCAGATGCTACTTTGATTGCAGGGGTTGATGAAGTTGGGCGAGGTCCGCTTTGTGGCGATGTAGTTACCGCTGCAGTTATTTTAGATCCTAACAAACCAATAAAAGGGTTAACTGACTCCAAAAAACTAACTGAAAAAAAACGTGAACATTTATTTGATATTATCAAACAAGATGCTTTAGCTTGGTGTATTGCAAGAGCATCGGTTGATGAAATTGATAAATTAAATATATTACATGCCACCATGCTTGCTATGCAACGGGCAGTATCAGGATTACCCATAAAACCCAATTTTGTATTAGTTGACGGCAACCGTTGCCCTGATTTTGGTATACAAACACAAGCTGTAGTTAAAGGTGATTTATTAGTGCCAGAAATTAGTGCTGCATCCATTTTAGCCAAAGTTACGCGTGATCGTGAAATGGTTGAGCTTGATAAATTATATCCACAATACGGTCTTGCTAAACATAAAGGTTATCCAACTAAAGCACATTTAGCGGCAATAAAAGAACATGGTATTAATCATTTATATCGTAAAAGTTTTTCACCAGTTAAGAGTTTAGCATTATTTTAATTCACCATTGTTTGTCAACTGTTATCAGCAAGGGGGAATTAAAAATAGAAACTGGTGAAATAACCGTTTCTTGATAAGGAATTTTGTTTCCATAACGTTCTTTTAGTTTTTGCTTCACGGCAGGTGATGAAAGATTAAAATCTTTGATAGTTTGTAATTGACCAATTTTCAATTTAAGTGCTTTATCATAAATTTTCCAGATTAACTCAGAACAATAGATATAATTATTGTCCCAACCAAACCAGATATCATAAGGTTTGCCTTCAAAACTACTTGCGACTCGCTTTAATTTAGCAATTTCGTTATTGGATAAATCGTGATTTTTTAAACGTTTTATGATGTATTTTTTATTTTTACCACGCGCAATCCAACTATTTAGCGGGGTATAAATTACTTTATTAGCAGCTTCAAAAACATATGGTTTGCCATTTTTAATGAAAATAATTCCCATATGACTGTATGGAGAGTTTGTAGCTTGTTCAACTGCCAAGCTTTGTCTTGATTGTGAGGATTGAAAAATAATATCACCATCTTGAGGTTTATAACTAGCAATACTAATAAAGCTAACTAAAGACAGCATAAACAACATAATAAAACGCATTAAATTTACCTTTACCTGTAAATAATGAATAGCTACTTATAAAATAGTATTTTGTAAGTAGCTATCTAAATGGGAAACTAATCTTGATGAGTAAAGATAGAAGCAAATTTATTTTTATACATCTCTTTACTAGCTTTAACAAATCGAATTGTTTTGACAATACCTAACAGACTTGCTTGATGCATGCGATACAACAGGCGATGAATCATTAAAGCAAAAAATCCTTTAACGTTCATTTCTCCTTTACCGGCAATTTTAACTACACCTTGTGCAGTATCATGCAAAGAAATAATTGTACCATTATCCGTATATTTAAATAACTTCATTGGTTTATTATTTAATTTGTTAATAATATTTTCATAGCATATTTTTGCCATTTGATGTGCAGCTTGTGCAGTTGCTGGTGAAGCTCGCCCGCTGTCTTGCATAGCATATGCACAATCACCAATAACAAAAATATTATCATCGCGCGTTGTTTGTAATGTTGGTTTAACCACAAGTTGATTCGAACGGCTTGATTCTAAACGAGCAATATCTTTTAAATAGTCTGGTGCTTTTACGCCTGCGGTCCAAATCATAATATCTGCGCTAATAATATCGCCTTCCTTTGGATAAAAACCATCGCTTTGCGCTTTAGTTATCATGGTATTAGTCAACACATGAATTCCGCGCTGTTGCAGGGTTTTAGTAATACCTAATGCTGTCTTTTCAGGTAATGCCGGTAAAATGCGATCGGTTGCTTCAATAACAGATACATCCAGTAAGTCAGAACACATTTTATTACGCCCACAAGTGCCAAAGGTTTCAACCATATGAGGTAATTCTGAAGCTAATTCAACGCCAGTTGCTCCACCGCCAACAATAGCAATACGGATTTTATCTTCATCTTTTGCTTCATTTTCATCAATAATTGAACAAAAACTGGCAAATTTTGCAATGAGTGTTTCACGTAAACGAATTGCAGCATTTTGGTCATCTAAAAAAATACAATGTTCTTTTACTCCTGGTGTCCCAAAATCGTTTGAAGTACTACCAATTGCTACAACTAAAATATCATATGGAACAGAAACAGATTCATTATTTGAGTTGTTAATAATAACTTGTTTTTCTTCACGATTAAGATCGGTAAAAGCACCTTGAATAAATTGAAAAGCGTGTTGTTGACCTTGTGTAGTATAATCAATTTTATCTGCTTGTTCGCTTAAAACGCCGGTGGCAACTTCATGTAATAAAGGTTTCCAAATATGATAACTATTTTTATCTATTAGCGTAATTTCAGCTTGGTTTCTTTTTCCTAGTTTATCGCCAAGGTCAGTTGCTAATTCTAATCCTCCTGCGCCACCACCAATAATAACTATTTTTTTTATCATATTTAATCCTTTTTTAATACTTTATATTTTAAACTATTAAATATTTTACTAAATACATAGATTTTTATCTATTTTTTTTGACTAATGTCATTTATATATAAAACCTATTAAAGTGATGGTTTACAATTGTTAAAAAGCATCTATAGTATAAAAATTATTTGCTTTAGTAGTGAAAATAGTGTTAATACTATTTTTATTTAAAATGATTTTTGTTGAATTTAACGCTTATAAAGCACTTTTCGTATAATGCAAAAATAAAAGTGGTCATATGTTTATAAAATATAGTATATGATCATTTTAATTTTTTATGCCTTATGTCTTTACCATCACTCTATACACAAAATTTTATGAATAAAAAAATTTTTATTATCATTACGTTAATCGTTATTTTGATATCAATGACGATTTTAATTCGCTCACACAATAGCCCACTTATATTACAAGGCGAAGTTGATGCGCCGAATGTTAGCGTTGCTTCTAAAGCCAAAGGTAGAGTGCAAGTAATTCATGCCCATCGGGGTGATGACGTTAAACCTGGGGATATTCTTATTACTCTCGATAGCCCTGAGCTTTTAGCTCAAGTCAAAGCGGCTGAAGCTGCGCGAGACCAAACAAAAGCTCAATTAGCGCTTTCGGAGCATGGAACTCGTGAAGAAAGCATTCGTTATTATGAAGCAGTTCTTGAGCAAGCAAAGGTAACATATGATAATGCTTCCAAAGAATATGAGCGTAACAAAGCTATTTCGGCCAAAGGTTATGTTTCTCAATCTATCTTAGATAGCGCATTAAAAACACGTGATTCAGCTTTTCAACAGGTTCAATCAGCACAAGCTAATTTAGATCAAGCTAAAAATGGAGATCGTATTGAGCAACGTGAAATTTATGCAGCCAAATTAGAAGAAGCCGAAGAGCAACTTAAACAGCTACAAATACAATATGATGATTTACAAGTTAAAGCGCAAGTAGCAGGTGAAATAGGTTCTATTGCTGCTGAAGTCGGTGAATTGTTTAATGCTAACAGCCCATTATTAACCGTGATCCAACTGCCTCAAGCTTATTTTGTATTTAACTTGCGTGAAGATATCATGTCTAATATTCGCAAAGGCGATCATATTATACTTCAAGTACCTGCACTCAATTACAAAGAGATTGAAGCTGAAATTCGTTATATAGCACCAATGGGTGATTATGCAACAAAACGTGCAACAAGAGCAACAGGGGATTTTGATTTGAAAACCTTTGAAGTCAGACTCTATCCTATTGCACCAGTTGAAGGTTTACGTGCAGGTATGAGCACATTATGGAAGCTAGACAAATAATGTTAGATTTCTGGCATCGTTTTAAAGAGGCGTTTAACGCCGAAATACCACAAATTTTTAGGCGGTTTACTTTTCACTGGTTAATGTGGATTTTACCTCTTATTATTTTTGTATTAATCAGTAGTATCTTCTATCGTGGTGTTTTATTCGATCTTCCTGTTGGTTATATTGATAATGATAAAAGTGTTTTATCACGCGAGATTGTGCGTAATCTTAATGCTGGTGCGCATGCTAATCTTATCAATTACGGCAATGAGCTTTTTTTGGCAGAAGGTGATTTACAAAAAGCAAAAATTTATGCGCTACTTTATATTCCACCTAATTTTGAAGCGGATGTATTATCAGGTCGCCAACCTACACCAATGCTTTATTATAATGCGTTATATTATAGTGCTGGATTATATTCGATCATGGATTATTCTGGGTTGATAGCAACAATCAATACCCAATATCGAACCACCATGGCTACTAGCATTGGCATGCCAGTTCCCCCATTGGCAAAAGTTAACTTTAATTATGATGGTTTATTTAATGCTAGTGGTAACTCAATGTACTTCCAACAATTTTCCGCAGTAGTGCATTTATTGCAGCTATTTGTTGTAACCACAACAATTCACATTTTAGCACAGTTGCCAAAGCGAACTCGTCCTAGCTACCCTTTTGTTTTAGGAAAATTAGCACCTTATACAATTTGGTTTACTATGCTGCTCATTTTTGAAATTGCCTTGCTCGTTTTGTTTTCTAATGCGCGTGTATCAGGTTCTCCGTTTGCCATGATGATAGTGGTATTTTTCTATGTTATTGCAGCACAAAGCATTGGTATTTTGCTATACACTTTTACTAAAACTCCTATTGATGCCTATACTTATATAGGTATTTTAGTTGGACTTGCATTAACTTATTCTGGTGTTGTTGTACCTGAACTATCCATGCCATGGATTGCTAGATTTATCTCTTCGCTTGAACCATTAACTTATGCACTAAATAAACTGTTCGATCTGTTTTTGCGTCACTCTAGTTATTTATCGGTGTTAAAAACATGCGGAATTTTAATGATCTATCCAATTATTATTACCGTGTTAGTCAGAAAGCGTCTAGTAAGACGTTTACATTCACAGTAAGAGGATAAATTTAGATGATTAAAATATTTTGGTCTTCATTTATAAAAATATTCTTTTATCTGTTAGGACGACCAATGTGGTTATTGTTACTATTGTCAGTATCATTAATGAGCCTTGTTTATATTAATGGAACTATCACTAATTTACCGATAGCAATTGTTGATCAAGATCATACTCCAACAAGCCGTGGTTTAATTCGCTCATTAGAAACAAGTTCAAAAATTGATACAATTATTTATGAAAGCTCTCTTCAGGCTTATGATGATATCAATAATCGTAAACTTTTTGCTGTGATCACAATTCCAAGAGATTTTGAAAAGCGTCTAATAAATGGTGAAGAAGTTACAATTCCTGCATATGGTGATGCTTCAAGTCGTTTAGCTAATGGTTTAATACAAGTTGATATAAAAGGGATATATCAGCAGATATTGACTGAATATAATACTAAAATAATGCGTAATAACGGATTTTCAGATAAACAGATCAATATTATTTTATCACCTATAAAAGGTCAAACCGAACCACTTTATAATGCAGGCATCAGTTTTGCTGCCATTACCTTTCCAGGTTTGTTAGTCATGTTGCTACAGCACTCTTTTTTAATTGCTTCAACTCGTACTAATATCACCTTAAATTCGCTACCTCAAGGCAAACCGCCTAAAATTGTTGTCTTTGGCAGTTTATGTGGGTTATTACCTATTTGGTTATTTTTATCTATTGTATTATTTGGTTTATGGCCTTGGATACTTGGTTATCGGCAATTAGCTAGCATTCCCGAAATATTAATCATGACATTTCCATTATTGCTTGGTGCGCTAGGTTTGAGCAAATTACTAACAGAATGTTTACGCCGTACTGAGATGATATATCTTACATTAGCATTTTTAACCACACCTGTTTTCTATCTTTCAGGAACAATTTGGCCTATTGATGCAATGCCATTATGGGTGCAATGTGTTTCTTATTCTCTACCTTCAACTTGGGCAACCAATATGATTGCAGGAGTGAATCAAATGGGGTTAAGCTTATCAGATAACTGGTTAAATATATTTATGATACTTTTACTAGGAGTAATATATAGTTCGTTAGGTATTTTCATATCAGCCTTACGAGAAGGAAAAGTTAGAAGTATATTTAGAAAAATGAAAACGTTTCGATATTTAAAAATGCGTAGCTAAATGATAAATATGGGTAAAGTGCATATACGGAAAAAATCTGAGTTTTACTGAAGGAGCTTTTTATTACTAACACAGTGAATTGATTCAGTATTCCTGTTATTATGATTTATAGTTTTCACTAAAAATAATAACGCTTTGAATGTACAATAAATTTTACCCATGGATTATTAGTTTACGGTTAAAAACCATACCTCTTTCTCTTTCTGCGATATTAGTAGGTAATGCACTAGCTTATTGGCAACATCAATTTAGTTTTTGGATACTACTGTTTTCATTAATTACAGCATCATTGTTACAAATTCTTTCTAATCTAGCCAATGATTACGGAGATGAAATTAAAGGTAGCGATCAAAACAATCTTACTGCCCATAATCGAGGTATACAATTAGGCTTAATTACACTTAAGCAGCTAAAAATAGCGCTATGGATTAATATTTTTTTATGTATTTTATTTGGGCTGATTTTGCTTATATTTGCTTGTAATAATATTTATGAATTATTTATTTTTATATTATTAGGATTATTATCTATTGTTGCCGCAATAACTTATACCATGGGTAAAAAACCTTACGGCTATATTGGATTTGGCGATCTATCAGTACTTACTTTTTTTGGTTTGATTGGCGTCATGGGTAGTTTCTACTTGCAAACTAAGGTATTCTCTTTATCCATTATTTTACCTTCTTTAGGCTGTGGTTTGTTATCCGTTGCTGTGCTTAATATCAATAACCTTCGTGATATAGAACTAGATCGAAAAAGTAATAAGCGTACATTGGTAGTAATGATTGGTAAATGTATGGGGCGATATTATCATTTATTGCTATTACTCATAGCATTTTGTTCGCTAAGTTTATTTGCATACAATAAATTACAAACAATCTGGAGCGGTTTGTTTATATTAACATTACCGTTATTTATTAAGCATATTTATATGGTTTTTCAATTTAATACGCACAAAGAAGGGGTACCTTTATTATTACAGATGGTCAAACTTGCTTTATTGACTAATTTACTTTATTGTTTGGGGATTATTTTGAGCTAGTTCACGTTTATTTAATTTTAATATCATTTTACTTGGCATTAGCGTTATACTAAATAAACTTATATATCACAGCAAAAGGAGACTTGATAATGGAGTTTGATACTTCAATTCTTTGCGATTATTACCCAGAAGATGTTAACGTAGTTGAACCAATATTTAGTAATTTTGGTGGCGTAGCATCGTTTTCAGGTCAAGCTGTAACAGTTAAATGTTTTGAAGATAACGGCTTACTATACGAAATTTTGCAATCAGACGGCTCAGGAAAAATCCTTGTTATTGATGGGGGTGGCTCTGTTCGTCGAGCGCTAATTGATGCAGAGCTAGTAGATATTGCTGTTCAAAATCAATGGGAAGGAATAATTGTTTATGGTGCTGTTCGCCAAGTTGATTATCTAGCTGAAGCCGACATTGGCATTCAAGCTCTAGCAGCTATTCCTGTTGGTGCTGAAGATCAAGGCATTGGTGAAATTGATATTCGTGTTAATTTTGGTGGAGTGACTTTCTTCTCAGGTGATTTTGTCTATGCTGATAATACAGGTATCATCCTATCTGAAATTGCTCTTGAAATTGAAGATAAATAAAAAATAGTATGAACCACCGGTATCTATCGGTGGTTTTTATACTTAAACGTATATTTACCTGAAACTTTTTAACAAAAACATCTTTAATTTTAAATCACTCGATTACGAATATAACCACCTGTTACCGTCTTTATTAAACCTTCTAGTTCCATATCTAATAATTTGACGGCCACTTCTGAAATCGACATATTTACTTGTTGAGCAATAATATCAACAGGGATAGGTTGATGATGAATCACAGCAAAAATTTCAGGGTATAAAATAGAATTATTTGGTTCTTCTTTAAGCTGATTACACGAGCTATTTACTGCTGATAAATAACTGTAATAATGCTCTAAAATATCAACTGGTTTAGAAACTAAATAAGCGCCTTGTTTAATTAAATAGTGAGTTCCACTACAGTTTTCATTGTTAATATCACCAGGTAAGGCAAATACATCTCGATTTTGTTCAAGTGCATAGCGCGCAGTAATTAACGAGCCGCTTTTCTCTGAAGCTTCAACCACAAAAGTTCCTAAACTTAACCCGCTAATAATTCGGTTCCGACGAGGAAAATAGACAGATCTGGCTTTTTCAAATGGAAAAAATTCGGATACAATTGTCCCACCTTGCGCCAAAATATCATTGGCTAAGTTTAAATTTGATCTTGGTGCAATTTTTGCTAAGCCGCTGCCTAACACTGCGATGGTATAACCCGATACTTCAAGTGCGCCACGATGGCAAATAGCATCTAATCCAAGCGCCAAACCACTAGTTATTGTTAAACCATTAATAGCTAACTCACTAGCAAAATATCGTCCCCACTGTGCTCCATATTCACTAAATTCACGACTTCCAACCATAGCTAATTGAGGTGAATGTAATAACTGCCGATTACCTAAAACAAACAACAATAAAGGCGGAGAACAAATTTGTTTAAGTAATAAAGGATAATCGCTATCACAATAAGCAATAAGGTGTTTTTGTGGGTGGGGTGATTCTAACCATTCAAGTATTGGTTCTAAATGAAGATATGATGTTTCATAAAAACGTACTAATTGAACATCCGACAATCCTAGTTTATTTAACAAACAAGACACATTTTGTATGCTACTTGGTAAACCGTTAGCAAAAAGCTGTCCAATTTTTTCAAAAATATTTTGTTTTCCATATCCAACCATTGAAATTCTTAATAAGAATTCATATTTACTCATCATAATCTTTCCGCACTCGTTTTAAATGATTTAGATATCTTGAATTGATAAGATAAATACTACCAATAGCCAACAAGGGCTATTCATCAGTATGATAAATGTTTACAATGAGCAATAGTTTGAATAAACCCGAAATTTGAGGAGTAGATCGAAGAATTTATGGCTATTTTACCGGTATTACGTTTTCCTGATGAGCGACTTCGCAAAGTTGCTAAGCCTGTTACCAAGTTCACCCCTGAGCTACAAACGATCATTGATAACATGATCGAAACTATGTACGACGAAAATGGTATTGGGCTTGCTGCAACCCAAGTTAATGTACATGAACAAATTATTGTTATTGATGTATCAGAAGATAAAAGCCAAGTTTATGTGATCATCAATCCTGAAGTGATAAGCCAAGAAGGTGAAACGGGTATTGAGGAAGGGTGCTTATCGGTACCTGATTGTCGTGGATTTGTGCCAAGAGCAGAAAAAATCAAAATTAAAGCACTAGATCGTCATGGCAATCCTTATGAAATTGATGCCGATGAGTTACTTGCTATCTGTATCCAACACGAAATGGATCATTTAAAAGGTAAACTCTTTGTTGATTATCTTTCACCATTAAAACGTCAACGAATTGAACAAAAAATGAAGAAACTTGCTCGTGAGGAGCAACGGAATCAATAAGATTAACCGTCATAGTGATTGACGGTTAATCTATCTAAAGATAACTATTTAGCAACAATCACCATCGCAGGACGAATTAATCGGCCATTTAAGGTATAGCCTTTTTGGATGGTGTTTACTATTTGACCCGATTGATGTTCTGGTGATTCAACCATGCTAATTGCTTGGTGCACATCAGGATTTAGTTGTGAATCTTCAGTATTAATCACTTCAATACCAAATTTTTTGACAGTATCTAGGAATGATTTTAATGTCAGTTCTAACCCTTCAACAGTAGCTTTATGCTCAGGGTTGGTTTTATCTGTAGATTCTAAAGCTCGTTCTAAATTATCAATAACGGGTAATAATTCATTAGAGAATTTTTCTAGTGCAAATTTACGAGCTTTATCAACATCTTGTTCAACACGTTTACGAACATTATCAATTTCAGCTCGCGCACGAATCATGGCTTCGTTTTCATTTTTTTTAGCCAACTGTAATGCTTGTTCTAGCTCTGCAATACGTGCATCTTTTGCGCTTAATTGCTCTTCTAGACTTGGTTGCGCTGGAGCTTCTTGCTCTGTTATTTCTTCAGCTGGTGTGTCAATGTTAGTTTCATTTTCTGACATATTTTTATCTTGCTCTGTCATAAGGTACTCCAAATAATGTAGTCGAAAACTTAGTGAATTACGGTTATTATGGGGACAATTTTTATGATTACAAGCTTATCAGTAAATTGATATGTAATTTTTTGACCTGTGATGAAAAAATACATATCGTTTATATAAAAGAATAACAAGGATATTTTATGAATACACCTTTTAAATGCATTGGTCTCATTGGACTTCCTCGTAAATTAGAGGCAATCGAAACTCATCAAGTGCTTTATGATTGGCTTGTTAGTCTTGGTATTCATGTGCTAGTTGAAGATCGCTTAGCGGATCATATTCAATTTTCGGTTAGCCATTACGCTTCGTTAGAATCAATTGGCCAGCAAGCTGACCTAGCTATTGTTGTAGGTGGTGATGGAAATATGCTACGTTCAGCTAGGTACTTGTCACACTATAAAATCAAAGTGATTGGTGTTAATCGAGGTAATCTCGGTTTCTTAACGGATATCTCGCATGAACAAGTAATTGAACAATTAAGCCCTGTTATTGCTGGCGAATATGATGATGATCCACGTTTTTTACTTGAGGTGTCGATTTATGATAATGGTAA
This sequence comes from Gilliamella intestini, assembly GCF_900094935.1. Lineage (GTDB taxonomy): Bacteria > Pseudomonadota > Gammaproteobacteria > Enterobacterales > Orbaceae > Gilliamella > Gilliamella intestini. The sequence continues at coordinate 44,435 of NZ_FMBA01000010.1, read as the reverse complement.
CTTGATTAATTCAGGTTTTGCCGTCAATGAAATAGTCGTTACTCCTAACACTGTAGCGCACATGATTGACTATGATGTTTACATTAATGAACGTAATGCGTTTTCACAGCGAGCTGATGGGTTAATTATTGCAACGCCAACAGGCTCTACCGCTTACTCACTATCGGCTGGTGGTCCTATTTTAGCGCCTCATTTAGATGCATTAATTATTACGCCAATGTTTCCGCATTCGTTAGCAGTTAGACCATTGGTTATCAAAGGTAATAACCCAATTCATCTTAAATTTCCAACTACTGCGCTTGATTTAAATATTGCCTGTGACAGCCAAATTATTTTACCGGTCAAACCAACGCAAGATGTGATTATTCGCCGATCTTTATATGAATTTAATTTAATTCATACCAAAGATTATGATTATTTTAATAATCTTTCGACTAAGTTAGGGTGGTCACAAAAGATGTTTTAGTCTATTTTTGTAAAAAACTTTCAGGAAAGTATGCGTTTTAGTATAAAATTACATCTTAAATAACTAATGTCATGATATAAACGGTGAATGATGAAAAGATAGCTGCAATCACATCATCCACCATAATACCAAAACCGCCAGGTATACGTTTATCAAACCAACGAATTGGCCACGGTTTTGCCATGTCAAAAATCCTAAATGCTACAAAGGCTATCGCAATCCACATAACAGAAAGTTGTGGAATAAAAAATAGGGTGATCCACATGCCAACAAATTCATCCCATACTATATGTCCTGAATCGTGCGTATGGGTATCATCCGATGTTTTTTGGCAAATAAAACAACCAAAAATAAAAGTCACTAAAATAAATACCCAGTATAAAGCTGGTTGTAAACCATAAAATAATAGCCAAAGTGGAATCGCCATTAACGATCCCATTGTTCCCGGCATAATTGGAGATAAACCACTACCTAGTCCTACAGCTAAAAAATGAATGGGATTGGTTAACTTGAGGAATTTTTTAAAATCTTTATTTCGTTCTTGTTTTGTCATAATCCAATATTCTTTTAAATAAAATTTGCCGACATTAAGCCGGCAAAAAGAAAGTGCCTAATTTTTTAGCTAAGCATTTAAGTATTGATTATGACAATATTATTCATCTTTGGCTAATGTTGCAACCATTACCGCTTTAATGGTATGTAGCCTGTTTTCGGCTTCATCAAAAACAATACTATGTTCAGATTCAAACACATCATTAGTCACTTCAAGTCCATTGGTTAAACCATATTGAGCTGCCATCTGTTTACCGACGGTAGTGTTCATATCATGAAAAGCTGGTAAACAGTGCATGAATTTGACATTTGGATTATTGGTAAGTTTAATAACATTTTCATTCACTTGATAAGGTGTTAATAATTTAACACGCTCATCCCAAACTTCCTTAGGCTCACCCATTGATACCCATACATCAGTATATAAAAAGTCGACGTCTTTAACTCCTTTGGCAACATCTTCGGTTAAGATAATTTTTGCACCCGTATTTTTTGCTATATCTTGGCACTTTTGTACGAGTTCGGCTTCGGGATGACAGGCCTTTGGTGCAACTAAACGAATTTCCATTCCCATTAAAGCCGCACCTTCCATTAACGAATTTCCCATGTTATTACGGGCATCGCCTAAATAGGCAAATTTAATGCTACTTAATGGGCGATTGCCTATATGCTCTTTCATTGTCATAAAATCGGCTAAAATTTGGGTTGGATGTGCTTCGGTCGTTAAGCCATTCCATACTGGTACACCAGCATATTGGGCTAATGTTTCAACGATCTCTTGACCATAACCACGATACTCAATACCGTCATACATTCGACCCAGCACGCGTGCGGTATCCGCAATTGATTCTTTATGACCGATTTGACTACCACTTGGTCCTAAATAAGTGACATTTGCACCTTGATCAAATGCACCAACCTCAAAAGCACAACGCGTACGGGTGGAGTCTTTCTCAAAAATTAATGCAATATTTTTACCAATCAAATGTTGTTGTTCTTGCCCTTGTTGTTTGGCTTGTTTTAATTCGATAGCAAGATTAATTAATTGATTGATTTCGGTAGAGGTAAAATCAAGTAATCGTAAAAAATGACGCTGATAAAAACCGTGCATGATATAGCTCCTAATAACCGTAATGATGTAAATGATTCTATTTGAATAATTATGCAAATTCAAGTTAAACATCATAATAACCCTAACATTTTACCTTTATGTTGAGATAAGTCTCAAAAATTAGACTTAATTATTAAAATAATTTTTATAATATTGCTTTTTTTGTACAAAAAAGTGTAATAAAATGACCAAATATTGTATCTTTGTAGCTAGGTAAAATTGAATTTTTATTCAAAATTCATGATAATTCATTCAAAGGATCTTTTAGTCATGCAAACTTATGCCCTCCTTATGTTACAAGATGGTTCGCAATTTATCGGGAAATCAATTGGTGCTGATGGTCAAACAGTTGGGGAAGTGGTATTTAACACCTCAATGACAGGTTACCAAGAAATTCTTACCGATCCGTCTTACTGTGAGCAATTGGTTACATTAACCTACCCGCACATTGGTAATGTAGGAACGAATGATACCGATGCCGAATCGAACCAAGTTTATGCAAAAGGCTTGATTATTCGTGATTTGCCATTATTAGCTAGCAACTATCGAAGCGAACTCAGCCTTTCTAGCTATTTAAAAAAACATAATGTTATTGCCATTGCGGATATTGATACGCGGCGCTTAACCCGTATTTTGCGTGAAAAAGGTGCACAGCATGGCGTCATCATAACAGCAACGGACAAAACGACCTTACTTGAAAAAGCCGAAATAGCTAAACAGCAGGCAATCGATTTTAAAGGATTAAGTGGGCTTGATTTAGCCAAAGAAGTGACTTGTTTGACAAGTTATATTTGGTCACAAGGCATATGGACAAGGCAACAGCAACAGCCTGCTCCAAAACCAGAAAGCCAATTACCATATCATGTTGTTGCTTACGACTTTGGTGTAAAACATAATATTTTGCGAATGTTAGTTGAGCGTGGTTGTAAATTAACTGTTGTACCAGCAAAAACGACAGCAAAACAAGTCCTTGCTTTAAATCCCGATGGGATTTTTTTATCTAATGGTCCAGGAGATCCTGCACCTTGCAGTTATGCGATTGATGCCATTAAACAGTTTTTAAACACAGATATTCCTATTTTTGGCATTTGTTTAGGTCATCAACTTCTTGCGCTTGCTTGTGGTGCTAAAACTATCAAAATGAAGTTTGGTCATCATGGTGGTAATCATCCTGTTAAAGATCTAGAAAATAATAAGGTAATGATCACTGCACAAAATCACGGCTTCGCTGTAGATGAAGCAAGCTTACCAGCTCATTTACGAGCGACGCATAAATCACTGTTCGATGGTTCATTACAAGGTATTCATCACAATCAAAAACCGGCTTTTAGTTTTCAAGGTCATCCCGAAGCCAGTCCTGGGCCTCATGATGCAGCATCACTTTTTGACCACTTTATTGAGTTAATTAAAATTTATAAGCAGGAGCAATAATCATGGCTAAGCGAACAGATATAAAAAGTATATTAATTATTGGTGCTGGCCCAATTGTTATTGGTCAAGCATGTGAATTTGATTATTCTGGTGCTCAAGCCTGTAAAGCGCTGCGTGAAGAAGGTTATCGTGTTATTTTAGTTAACTCTAATCCAGCCACTATCATGACAGATCCTGAAATGGCTGATGCCACTTATATTGAACCCATTCATTGGACAAGCGTTCGTAAGATTATTGAACAAGAAAGGCCAGACGCCATTTTACCAACCATGGGCGGTCAAACAGCATTAAACTGTGCATTAGAGCTTGAAAAACAAGGTGTATTGAAAGAATTTAATGTTGAAATGATAGGTGCAACAGCCGATGCTATCGATAAAGCCGAAGATCGCAAACGCTTTGATGAGGCGATGAAAAAAATTGGTCTTGATACCGCTCGCTCAGGGATTGCTCATTCGCTTAAAGAAGCTTACGCCGTTCTTGATCAAGTCGGTTTTCCTTGCATTATTCGTCCATCATTTACCATGGGGGGCACCGGTGGCGGTATTGCTTATAATACCGAAGAGTTTGACGAAATTTGTACTCGAGGACTTGATCTTTCGCCAACCAATGAACTACTTATTGATGAATCATTGATAGGCTGGAAAGAGTACGAAATGGAAGTGGTGCGAGACAAAAATGATAACTGTATTATTGTTTGCTCAATTGAAAACTTCGATCCAATGGGTATTCATACAGGTGATTCAATTACGGTGGCTCCGGCACAAACTTTGACGGATAAAGAATACCAAATCATGCGTAACGCTTCGATTGCGGTACTGCGTGAAATTGGTGTTGAAACCGGTGGCTCCAATGTACAATTTTCGGTTGATCCAAAGACAGGGCGATTAATTGTTATTGAGATGAATCCACGGGTATCTCGATCATCAGCCTTAGCTTCGAAAGCAACGGGTTTTCCTATCGCGAAAATCGCCGCTAAACTGGCTGTCGGTTATACGCTTGATGAATTATCTAATGATATAACAGGCGGAAAAACCCCCGCCTCATTTGAACCATCAATTGATTATGTTGTCACCAAAATTCCACGCTTTAATTTTGAAAAATTTGCTGGTTGTAATGATCGTTTAACCACACAAATGAAATCAGTTGGTGAAGTGATGGCCATTGGGCGTACCTTCCAAGAATCAATGCAAAAGGCGTTGCGAGGGCTTGAAGTTGGCGCTTCAGGATTTGATCCTAAAATTGATAATTATACTGATGAAAAAAATATCACCCAAATTCGTTATGAGCTTCAAGAAGCGGGCGCTGATCGAATTTGGTATATTGCTGATGCTTTTAGGGCAGGATTCAGCTTAGAAGATATCTTTTTACTAACCAATATTGATCGTTGGTTTTTAGTGCAAATTGAAGAGTTGGTTAACCTTGAAAACAAGCTAAAGAAACAATCACTTGCTCAACTTGATCAAGAAACATTATGGCAATTAAAACGTAAAGGTTTTTCTGATTTACGCATCGCCAAACTGCTTAATACCACAGAACAAGCTGTTCGCAATTTACGTCATCAATATCAAATTCACCCTGTTTATAAACGTGTTGATACCTGTGCGGCTGAATTTGCAACAGATACCGCTTATCTTTATTCAACCTATGAGCAAGAGTGTGAAGCTAATCCTCAATTTAGCCGTAAAAAAATTATGATCCTTGGTGGTGGTCCTAATCGGATTGGACAAGGTATTGAGTTTGATTATTGTTGTGTGCATGCCGCATTGGCACTGCGTGAGGATGGTTATGAGACCATTATGGTTAACTGTAATCCCGAAACAGTTTCAACCGATTATGATACTTCTGACCGCCTCTATTTTGAGCCAGTTACGCTTGAAGATGTGCTTGAAATTGCGCATGTTGAAAAACCAAATGGTGTTATTGTGCAATACGGTGGGCAAACACCGCTAAAACTTGCTCGTGCGCTTGAAGCAGCAGGGCTACCAATTATTGGTACCTCACCCGATGCTATAGATAAAGCCGAAGATCGTAAACGCTTTCAAGAAGTCGTCGATAAACTGAAATTAAAACAACCTGTCAACGCAACAGTGACCGATATTAACAAGGCAGTCATTGAAGCAGAAAAAATAGGTTATCCATTAGTGGTTAGACCTTCTTATGTATTAGGTGGCCGAGCAATGGAAATTGTCTATAATGAACAAGATTTAAGGCGTTATTTTAAAACCGCAGTAAGCGAATCAAATAATGCACCAGTCTTACTTGATCACTTTTTAGATGATGCAATTGAAGTTGATATTGATGTAATTGCTGATGGTGAGCAAATCCTAATTGGTGGCATTATGGAACATATTGAACAAGCCGGAATTCATTCAGGCGACTCAGCTTGCTCACTACCAACCCACACCTTAACTGCAGATATTTTAGACAAACTACGACAGCAAGCCAAACAATTAGCACTTGAACTCAATGTAAAAGGTTTAATGAATGGGCAATTTGCGGTGAAAGATAATCAAATTTATTTGATCGAAATCAATCCTCGTGCAGCTCGTACTGTACCGTTTGTCTCAAAAGCAACAGGTTTACCACTGGCAAAAATAGCGGCTCGCGTGATGACAGGGCAATCACTTGCCAAGCAAAATGTGACTAAAGAGGTGATTCCTCCTTATTATTCGGTAAAAGAAGTGGTATTACCGTTTAATAAATTCAGTGGCGTCGACCCAATCTTAGGCCCTGAAATGCGCTCAACCGGTGAAGTAATGGGAATCGGTAAAACCTTTGCTGAAGCCTTTGCTAAAGCTCAGTTGGGTAGTTTATCCAATATGAAAAAATCAGGGAAAGCATTATTATCGGTTCGCGATCAAGATAAAGTAAGGTTGTTAGAGATAGCTAAACGATTAATTACTCATGGGTTTAGTATTGATGCAACTATTGGCACGGCAAAGGTATTACAACAAGCAAAAATACCATGCCAAATCGTAAAAAAAGAAAACGAAGGGCGACCAAATATCCATGACCATATAAAAAATGGCGAATATAGCTATATTCTTAATACCACTTCTGGGCGAGCAGCTATTGAAGCCTCAAAAATATTGCGTCGAAGTGCCATTCAATATAAGGTACATTACGATACCACGATAAATGCTGCCTATGCTACAACTGTAGCGCTAGATTACGATCCGGCACAAACAGTAACGCCATTACAGAAACTTTATTGGTAATCAAAAAGACAAAGACGAGCAATGCTCGTCTTTTACAGTTTATACTTAAATTAACTTTCTGACGAATTCTTAGCTGCCTTTGCCCAAATGTCTGCTTCAGTCATATTATGTGTATGATTTGCAAAATCATAACAACTTGGTTTTTTATCAATAAAGGCTTGAGTTGTAAATTCCAATTGTTTGATATCATCAAAAAGCCAAGCTGCAATATAGTAATGTTGCGTGCCTTTTAAGTGATAATAAAGATGAGTACCACATTCTTTACAAAACGCTCTTTCAGCCCACTGAGAAGAATTATAATGGGTGATATTTATTTGTCCTTCAATATTAATTTCACCATTATGCGCTAATGCCATTAGTGGTCCTGCGTTCCATTTACGACAAGTTTGACAATGGCAAGCGCTTAAATGAGCATTTTCAAATGGGACTGTTAATTTTACTTTTCCGCATAAACATGATCCGTGGTATTGGATGGACATAAGCGATTCCTTATTTAAAATAACTTAAATTATTACTATAGTAAAAATTAGAATATCACAATATATTTTATACAACTAACGAAATTGTGCCTAATGAACTGACTTAATAACTAGCTAATAATTAGAGTCAAATGACATCAAAAAGGGATAATTCAATAAACCAGTTTACTCACAACTTTATTTTTTATAATAAATTATTTAAAGGCTCGTAATAGACAATAAAATGCTCGTTTTTAATATAAAATAATGTTAATTTATTTGCTATATTTCAATTAATTTAATCAGTTATCATTATGGATATGATTCATTCTTCTGATCTAAAAACGATCATGCATTCCAAGCGAGCCAATATTTATTATTTAGAGCATTGTCGTGTTTTGGTTAATGGCGGGCGAGTTGAGTATGTTACTGAGCAAGGTCAACAATCGTTATATTGGAATATCCCAATAGCTAATACTACCTGTATTTTATTAGGCACGGGAACATCATTAACGCAAGCGGCAGTGCGAGAGCTTTCACGGGCAGGCGTTATGATTGGCTTTTGTGGTGGAGGCGGAACGCCTCTATTTTCATCAACCGAATCTGAATTCGCTTGTCAATTTTTTTCGCCACAAAGTGAATATCGCCCGACAGAATATCTACAAAGCTGGTGTCAATTTTGGTTTGATGATGAACGTCGATTACAAGCAGCTAAATTATTGCAACAAATACGGCTTAATATTATTAGTGAGTGTTGGCCGCAATTTGATTGGGATGTTGATAAAACGCAGTTAACGCATATTCTTACTGATGCAACACAACAATTTACCGATGTTGATAATAGCCAAGCACTTTTAGCCGCAGAAGGGCGAATTAGCAAACGTCTTTATAGCATGGCAAATCAATTAACCTTACAAGATGATAAATTTAAACGAGAACAAGGCACACGAGGCAAGAGTCATGATCCCGCTAATCAATTTTTAGACCATGGTAACTATTTAGCCTATGGACTTGGCGCAACGGCTTGTTGGGTGTTAGGTCTCCCTCATGGACTTGCTATTTTACACGGAAAAACTCGCCGGGGTGGATTAGTTTTTGATGCGGCAGATATTATTAAAGATGGCATTGTATTACCTCAGGCCTTTTTATCAGCCAAACAAGGCGATAGTGAAAAAGAATTTCGTATGGCATGTATTGCGCAATTTGCTCAATTAGGTGCACTTGATAGGATTATTGATACTTTAAAACAGATAGCAGATCAAATATGAATATTTTACTTGTTAGTCAATGCAAAAAAAATGCCTTAACCGAAACAAGGCGGATTATCGATCAGTTCGCTGAGCGCTGCGGTGAACGAACATGGCAAAGCCCAATGACCGAAGCAGGGCTACAAACGCTCTATAAATTATTACGTAAAACTGCACGAAAAAATACTGCTGTTGCATGTTACTGGACACATGGCAAAAATTTAACTGATCTTTTGTGGATTGTGGGTGATCGCAGTCAGTTTAATCAAGAGGGACGAGTCCCAACTAATCGTACTAAACGTAATATTTTACGCAGTGACAGCGAAAATTGTTGGCAATATGCAACCAGTATCCAATTAATTACAACCATAGCGGCACTACTTCATGATTTAGGCAAAGCAACGATTGGTTTTCAATCTAAATTACGAGCAGAAACGGCTGTGGCGGCTGATCCTTACCGACATGAGTGGATTTCGTTACAATTATTTTTATTAATGATTCAAGGCTGCACCACGAACGAAGCCTTATTTGATCGATTAGCGCATTTTGATCAATATCGACAACAGAATCCTAATTGGTACCAGCAACTAACCAAAGTCGACAAAAATGATCTCACGCAGTTACCGTTATTGGCACAATGGATTGCGTGGCTCATTGTGTCGCATCATCGAATGCCGTTTTTAACGACTTCATTAGATGGTGATAAAAAAAAGAAACAAGAAAAAGATTCATATCTCTCAGGCTTAAAAATAACTACCTTTTATAAAATATTGAATGCAGTTGATGGGTGGGTTAAAAATAGTCATAGTCAGCATACTTCGCCCGATGATTTTTGGCAGCTTAAGAGCGATATTACCTTAAGCCAGCTTTGGCTGAAAAAACTAAGCCGTTATGCAACCAAAGCCCTAAATCATGTTCCCTTAATGCAATTGTCTAATATTGACGCGTTTTTATTGCATATTTCACGTTTAAGCTTAATGGTGGCTGATCATAACTACTCAAGTTTATCTTTGTCAAATGACGAGGCAAAAAAAAATAGGGCAATACTGATTGCCAACACAAATTACCAAAAAGAAGCCAAACAGTGTTTGGATGATCATTTGGTCGGTGTTGCTAATTTTTCAGCCCGTTTTGCTCGTTTATTACCTAAAATAACCACGGAATTACCCGCAATCAATCAACATAAACCTTTTACCAAACGAACAACTATAAAACGATTCCAATGGCAAAATCATGCTTTTGATTTAGCAAAAAGTTATCAACAACTATCTGATGAATGTGGCTTTTTTGGTGTTAATATGGCATCTACTGGCTGTGGTAAAACCTTAGCCAATGGGCGGATTATGTATGCGCTTTCAAATCCAAAACGGGGCGTACGTTTTACCATTGCATTGGGATTACGTGTTTTAACGTTGCAAACAGGTAAAGCATTAAGAGAAAGATTACACTTAAGTGATGAACATCTGGCGATTTTAGTGGGTGGGCGAGCCACAAAAACCTTGTTTGAACTGAGTAGTGAAGAAATTCAACAAAACGATTCTCAAAAAAAATCAGAAAACCAAGGTAGTGAATCTATCGAATCGTTACTTGATGAATATATTGATGTCGCAGAAAGTGGTATTGCTGATTGTGAATTAGGTACTATTATTGAAGACAGTAAAGCACGACAATTACTTTATGCACCTATTGTGACATGTACAATTGACCATATTATTCAAGCTAGCGAATGTAGCCGAGGCGGTAAATATATTGCACCAACGTTAAGATTGTTAACCTCAGATTTGATTTTAGATGAGCCAGATGATTTTGATCAACACGACTTGCCAGCGCTGGCGCGTTTAGTCCATTTAGCTGGATTGTTTGGGAGCAAAGTACTACTGTCATCGGCGACCTTAACGCCAGATTTAATTGCTGGATTATTTGATGCTTACCAAGCAGGGCGAAAAATTTGGAATCAAAATAACCAATATGCCAATAATGCCATTGTATGTGGTTGGTTTGATGAATATGAACAGTCGATATCACAAATTGCTGATACTAAAATGTTTAGCGATCATCATCAACAATTTGTAGCAATGCGCATTCATCAATTAGCACAAAGCGCAGTTCGTCGCCAAGGGCATATCTTAGATCTACTAAATTACCAAGAAAATAAAACAGAAAACCAAAAAATCAATTATGGTGTGCTAGCTAAACAATTATTGGATCAAGCTTATCAATTTCACCAAGATCATCATCAAATTGATAAAAAATTGCAAAAAAAGGTAAGTATCGGTTTAATGCGTTTTGCCCATACAGAAGATGTTATTTCACTTACAGAACAAATTTATGCACAAAAGAAGTTACCTACTGATACTGCTTTTCATATCGTGGTTTATCATGCTCGACAACTGCTGTTATTGCGTAGCCAATTAGAAGAAAAACTTGATAGAATTTTAAATCGCAGTGATGAACAGGCACTATTTAACCAACCTGAAATTTGTCAAGTTATAAAAGGTAGCAAGAAAGAAAATCATATCTTTATTGTGATTGGCACACCAGTCACCGAAGTCGGGCGCGATCACGATTATGATTGGGCGATTGTCGAACCATCATCCATGCGCTCTATTATTCAGTTAGTAGGGCGAGTATGGCGTCACCGACCACAAAAAATTGCACAAAAGGCCAATGTAGCCATATTAGGCTCGAATTTAAAAGCAATTGAATCTAAGTATCGTACTGATCAAGCCTGTTTTACTAAACCGGGGTTTGAAGAAGAGTCATTATTCTTGCTGAAAACCCATAAAACCCATGAACTAATCCCAGCTTATCAGTTAGTTAATATAGATGCGGTTCCACGTATTAAGTCTTGCCCTGAAGATGGGCTAACGCTAGCTGAATTAGAGCATAAGGTCATGGCAGATCTTTTTGCAATTAATGCCCGTAAAAGTAATTATGTCACCAGCTATTGGCAACAAGGCTTAGCTCATCACCATTGCGTGCATTTACAGGCAATTTCACCATTTAGGGATGATGGTCACACGCAAGATGAATATATTTGCCAACTTGATGATGATGGGGATTATCAATTTAGCTATGCAGATGTGGCATGGCAAACACCAGATGAGTGCTGTAAAGATACACAAAATAGTATAATTGAATATAAAAACTGGTCATTTGCTAATCCTAACATTCAACCTTGGTTGGTTAATAGTGTCGAGCAAGCCATAGCAAAAATAACCGAATATTTCCCAAATAAAACGCCATATCGATTAGCGAATGAATTTTGTAGCGTAAGCTTATATCGTAATAGCAGTTGGTATTTTCATCCTTATTTAGGATTTTATGAAAAGAAAGGATAAAAGAATATTGTTTTTATACTGAAACACATAGTTACCTGAAACTTTTTGACAAAATATCGTCAGGTGAATAATGGTTGCTAGTAAAAGTGAGGTAATTCTTTTATACTTGATGGCACTGCTGTGTAAGCAGTTTAGAAACATGAAATTTTGTTTTAGTTTAATAATCTCACCGCCGCATAGGCGGTTTTTATTTCCCCATGATATTTATTTTTATCTTAATTTAAATGACCCATGAAATTATATTTTATTTTAATAAAAATTTGACACATCTTTTTTTGTTGTGTATATTTTGTTTCGTGATTTACTCACAAATATTAAGAAGCTCTTATCCGATGTTTACGTCATTTGATAAGAGCATATTTCAACCTAGGCATAAATGAAGGAGAAATACTATGTCTAATAATAAATATTTTGTTATACCTCGTCAAATTTCTTATGATAAAGAATTATTAAATCAAATACAAAAATTCATTATTGATTCGCCTGCTGCTAATGATGAATTAATTATTGGATTACCTGCGAAGTCTAAATATTATTCGATTAAAGATATAATGAAAATTCTAAATATTTCGACGATTAAAGAAGTTGAATATTTGATTAAGAAATTAGAGCTTGAACAATCTAAGTATAGACATCTTAATTCTTATAATGAATGGTGTTATAACAAAAGTGCGATAACTTCATTGAAGTTATATTTAAAATATAAAGCAGCATAGTATTAAATTAAGAGGCTTATAGATGATGATATAAGCCTTTTTATTTTAAATTTACAAAAATATAAGGAGGGTCAATGGATAACATATCTTGGCAAGATATAAGAAAAGTAATTTTAGATTTTCTACAACAACGGCTTGCCAATAATAGTAATTATAAAAGCGAAACCGCTAAGCTAGAAAAAGCAAAAGAGCTAGGCGATCAGGTTGCAGTGAATGAGGCTCAGCAAAAGCTAGCTGAACTCGCTAAACGGTTTGATTTTGAAACGTGGATGGAAGATGCAGCAACTAGAAGAATTTCGTGGATAACAATAGGAACTCATTTAAGCAAAGGTATTCATTCATCTAGCTCTGGAGATAACGTTAACATTGCAACCCAATCTAAACTGAGCCATCAAACAGTTATATCTTCTGCAACACCATCCTTGTTAGAACTTGATAGCTCTGGTAACGCCGCTTCATTAGATATATTTTCTCTTTTTAATCAATCTGTTGGTGGAAAGAAAATCCTTCAAGTAATTATGGAAAATCATCCAGCTGTTTTACCTGCACTTTCCGATGATAAGCAAAAAGCATTACTTTATTTAGCTAATTTTAAAAAAGCAATTTTTGGTGATTTTGAACATCCCAAAGCATCAGAGCTTAATAAGCAGATTTATTGGCCGAATAGCCAACAAACTTATTTATCACAGCAAGACAATAATTATCGATTGTTAATTCCGTTACATCCTAGTTCATTGTGTCATTTGGTTTATCAAAAAGTACAATCCCGATTTTCAGACGAAAATAAAAAAGCACGTGAACAGCGACGAATTAAAGATATTGAACATCAATCTTATTTTTCTTTTCAAGATTTAGCGGTGGTTAAATTAGGAGGGAGTAATCCCCAAGGAGTAAGTCAATTAACCAGTAATCAGGGAGGACGTAATTTTTTGTTACCTTCCATGCCACCTAAATTTCAAAAACCTCAGTTTCCATCAATTACAAATTTTCAAGAAACCATTTTTAATAGTTCATTTCAATATTATTGTCGATATGGTTTTAAGTTATTATTTGATACTGTTGAAGCAAAAAAAAATGTTTTTGTTGTGAGAAATAATAGAAAAGAGGCTTTTTTTGTCATCTTAACATTAATTCTTAAGTTCGTTGCGCATATCCAAATGACCAAAAGGGCTGGTTGGAGTAGGGAATCCTCACTAAATTTAACTCAACAACTTTGGCTTGATCCAAAACGAGTCAGGTTGGATGGCGAAACCGATTTTAAAATAAGATATGAACAAAGCGATTGGCAACAAGAATTAGAAAAGCAATTTGCTTTTTGGATTCAAACTATTTTAAAAGAAAAATTCAAAAATATTAAACAACAATTTGCCGATCCGGAATTTAGTGAATGGCGCCGTGAATTTCGATCTGCGGTGAAAGCAAGTCAACGTAAATGGGAGGGGATCTTTTAATGGCATTACCAGATTATTATTTATTTTTTGATCATGTCAAAATTCATAATGCTAATGCAATTTCTAGCCCATTAACGTATGGCTTTCCAGCTATTTCGGGTTTTTTGGGTGCGATTCATGCTTTAAGTCGTAAAATTGAATCAGAAAATCCTATTTACTTAGATGGTGTGTTAATTGCATGTCATGAATGTGATGTACAAGTTTATCGGTCAAACAACTATGCGGATTATACTTTTCGATTAACACGCAATCCATTAGCTAAAAATGGTAGTACTCGTTCAATTATTGAAGAAGGTCGAGTACATCTTGATGTATCATTATTAATCGAAGTGAGAATAGAAGATGTAGAAACATTATATGACGCCGAGCAACAGAAAGCTTTTATCCAACAGATGAAACAAAAACTTTACCAACAACGTATAGCTGGCGGTCATGTAGTATCTATTGGGGATGTCAAGTTAATTTCTTCTGATGAATCAGATGCTGATTTAGCTAATTTACTATTACCCGCATTTGTTTTAGTTGAAGCACCACAAGATTTACAAGATATCACTGCTGAATTACAGCAACAAGATCCTAATGCTACAGCGCTTGATGCTCTGATTGAAACAGCGATGTTGCATCATCATCCACAAGAAAAAGATCACTGGCAAACCACATCGGTTAAACAAGGTCGTGGTTGGCTTGTTCCTTTACATTTGGGTTATCAAGCTATTTCACCGTTATTTTCAGCGGGTAAGGTTGAACATGCGCGCAGTAATGAGCATGCCACACAATTTGTGGAGTGTATTTATGGGCTGGGTAAATGGGTCTTTCCTTTACGCTTGAAAGAGAGTTTATCACAGGCTTTTTGGCGTTATAAATGCAGTGAATTGCAATCTAATGATGCAGAAATTTATATTATCAATCAAGAAACTAATTAAGTAAATTTAGAAAATTATAGATTAAGGAATACATTATGAGTAAAGATAAAATGACAACGGCAAGCGTACTTGCTTTTGAACGTAGTTTTGATATTTCAGATGCAATTTTTGCACAGCAAAGTAGTACGGATACCAATAAATTATCCCCTGTTGTAGTTACTGAAAAATCAGTTCGAGGCACTATTTCAAATCGTCTTAAAAATGCAGTGGCAAACGATCCAACCAAATTAGATGCTGAAATACAAAAACCAAATTTACAAACGGTAGATGTCGCTTCGTTAGATGCCGATAAAGATACTTTGGTAGTTACATGGAGCTGTAAAGTGTTGCCATTTTTAGGTAAACCATCAGTATGTAATGATATCGAATATCAAAAAGAACTAGAAAAAACAACGCAGGGTTATATTCAAACGCAAGGATTGACAGCACTAGCTAAGCGTTATGCTATTAATATCTTAAGTGGCCGTTGGTTATGGCGTAACCGTATGGCAGCAGAGCAAATTAGCCTTTCGATTACTCGGAAAGATGATAAAAAATCAATGATTGAAGTCAGTGATGTTAAACAATATCAACTGAACTCATTTGATTATGATGATAAATCGGTGAATGATCTTGCTACACTGATTGAAGCAGGATTATGTGGTAAAGAGTTTGTGATTTTTAACGTTGAAGCCAAATTGAAAATGGGCTTAGGTCAAGAAGTCTACCCGTCACAAGAATTAATTCTAGATACTGGCAAAACTAAAAGTAAAGTATTGTATGAGAAGAACAAACAAGCGGCCATGCATTCACAAAAAATCAGCAATGCAATTCGAACTATCGATACTTGGTATGACGATAATGCTCAATTCCCAATAGCAATAGAACCGTATGGCTCGGTGACATCAATGGGGCATGCTTTTAGACAACCAAAACAGAAATTAGACTTTTATACCTTATTTGATAATTGGGTATTAAAAGGTGAAAAACCATTGCTTGAGCAACAACATTATGTAATTGCGGTATTAATTCGTGGTGGTGTCTTTGGTGCTAGTGGCAAGGAGTAAATAATATGCACTCACACTATTTAGAGCTGCGAGCTATTTCGCAAATTGAGATAACTGAGGTGGACGTGATTAATCAAGTCATGCAGTCACTGCACCAAATCTTGGTTAATCAACAAGGAAATATCGCAATTAGTTTTCCTTGTTACAATGTGCACCGAACATTAGGCGGAGTAATTCGCCTATTTGGTACCGAGCAGGAATTGCAAAAACTTAAAGCAGATATACAGCAAAAATCATCGATTAGTGATTATGCTTTATTGATGCCTATCACAACAGTACCGGCAACGATAAAAGGCTATTTGCATTTGAGTCGTGTTAATCCTAAAGGTCAGAGTGCGTTAAGACGTGCCGAAAAAAGATTAACTGCACAAGGTAAATGGACACCTGAAGTGAAAAATAAAATGGTTGAAAAGTGGGGAAGCGTTCATTTGCAATATCCACATCTTCATTTGAATAGTAAAAGTACAGGTCAAAAATTTATTTTGTGGTTAAAGCAAGAAAAACGTCCAGAGCCAGTGCAAGGCACATTTAATAGCTATGGACTAAGCCAAACCGCAACAGTTCCTGATTTTTAAATTTCTAACCCTTTTTTTGAGGATGATTTTAACATATTGATTATTATTGATATTAAAATAGACTCAAAAAAAGGGTAAAAATTGGGAAAAGTGCAGTATGCTCTTTTACAATAAGGCACTATTGAGATAAAATTCTACTTCAATGCCGTATAGGCAGTTTAGAAAGCTACCCCTCTGACTGTTGCGTTGAATTTACCCTTCAATGCCGTATAGGCAGTTTAGAAAATTGCATTTGTAAGATGTACTCACGCTTTGGCCTTCAATGCCGTATAGGCAGTTTAGAAAACACCAACCGAAACATTTGAAATATCTACTGACTTCAATGCCGTATAGGCAGTTTAGAAATGCGAGACACAGTCTTGGTTTAAAGTTATCGTCTTCAATGCCGTATAGGCAGTTTAGAAAAGACCGTGAGTTTTTAGGCATCAGTGATGCAGCTTCAATGCCGTATAGGCAGTTTAGAAAAATAATTCGCGCAGGCATGGGGATATACCCATCTTCAATGCCGTATAGGCAGTTTAGAAAATGCTCGCAATTTCATCACGAATTGTTGATATCTTCAATGCCGTATAGGCAGTTTAGAAATAAATAGGCTGCCTATCAATGCTATGGCATATCCAAGGTTCTAATGACATGTCATAGGGGCTTTATTTTGGCTAACTGCCATATTAAGAACCCCTATAAGGGCTACCCACTATAAAGGTTAAGGAGGAGTAACACATACAGCAACAGCGTCCATAGGAGATGATTCAATTTGACCAGGAGCAGGTGGATCTTCGGTGAACATCATACCCTGATTCCCCGAAATCCAGTATCTAAAATTGGTGCCTGATAATGTATCACTAGCCCATATTTTATCAAAGGAACAAGAATCTAAAAAATAAGGATAAGTTACAGGATTAAAAGCATCATTGTTGTATTCCTGCATACTACCCCACTCCGCAATAAGCCCAGCTCCTATTTGACGTTGGTAATGATTACTCGGTGATGCTGGTGTGGCACCGGGTGAGGGACCTACTTGGTCACATGAGTGAAAATAATCTTTACAAACCGCATTAGTCAAATCCTTCACTTTTACAATTCGATATTCAAGGTCATGATCTTTGCCTCGACCAAGGCTACGACACCAAGTTTCCTGTTTAGGGAAGATATCATAATAAAAAGTTGAATTGCATCCCCTTCTTTTTGTACGAGGGACAAACCATTGCTTCAACTCAAATCCATATTTTACCACCTCATTACCATAAATATCTTTAGCAACTAACTCAAATATCTGTGGCAAATTGGGCTTGGTCAACGGGTTAGGGTTGTTAGACTGTATTTGATCATCACTTGCTTTTGGCCCTGTTAACTTTACACGAGTTACTAGTTTCCTATCTTCATTAGGAATCCACCATTCTTTTGCTACGACTGTTTTCACTGTAGCTGTTATTCCTGAATGAGTAACAGGCTCCCATTTCAATGTATTTATATCAACACCTTCTATCAGTAAATCAAAATATAAACTATCCATGCCAGTAGTTGGAAAATTAAGACCGTATGATGCAGGATCAGTTGATTGAACTAAAAACCCCTTCTCGGTACTCCATATATTAGGTGGTCCATCATATCCATCATTATAAAGCCCGTAAAATAAAACCGGTCTAGCATAACTTATAGTTGGCGATGTCATCAATATTGCATCGCTACGATTACTCTTTTGATAATTTTTACTGATAGTTGCCTGTAAATTCCATGAATATGGTAATAACAACAGTGTCAACAACACGATTTTGGGAGATAACTTTAACAATATAAATGAGAAACGTGTAAAAACACGTTTAATTTGTTTATTTAATAAATTAAAAAAATAATTTTTCTTATGTTTAAAACAGCGATGCATCACAATATCCTTTGATAAATCAATCCTTATTTTTATGATAATTTACTTAAGTAAGTTACTATAATGCAATTATAATTCAAAAAAAATGGTTGTCTATCTTTTGCATTACTAAATATTTGCTGATTATGACACATATTTTACAAATAGATGTTCGTTTATGCCTTGATATTCACGTCCATTATCGGAATAAATACATGTAGTAGTATACGGACACTGGGCTAACTATAAAAATTGTGCCAAGCTAAATTGGGATTTATCGGGGTAAATACCCACATAAAGCTCACGTGAAAAATCATCAATGCCAACAAATAAATATTCTCTAGTTTGCTGTTTCGTTTTGTTTTTAAGTAAAGGTAAACGTTTGGTAACAACGTGTAGCATTTCATCCGGATATAGCGTTTAGCTTGCCGTCTTAATTTATCTTCAATAGATTTTTCGACTTTAACCAGACGTTTAATTCCATATAGGCAGTTTAGAAATGAGTGTTTCTAGTTTTATTAACTGAAACACTTCATTATTAGTATTATAAAGTAACTATTCTGCGCCAATTTGCGTACTCATTTTTATCTCTCGATTATCGGTGATTTCTAAATTTGACAACACCACTAATTGAGGAAAATTTGGTCTTAGAAATTGTGAAAGCATAGGCCTTAATGCATGGTTCACTAATAACACTGGTGGTGCACCAATAGCTTCTTGTTGGTTAAGTGCTTTTTGTAGTTGCTCAATAATATGTTCAGCAAGTCCCGGTTCAAAATTGCTGGTATTTTGCAGTGCTTGTAATAATAAACGTTCTAAGTTGATATTTAACCCTATTACATTGATTGGGTCTGTACCTGGGAACCATTGTTGTGTGATTACTCTACCTAATGCGATTCTTACTATACTAAGTAATTGATAAACATCATTTTGAATTGGTGAATGTTCACAGATGGTTTCAATGATGGTTCGCATATCACGAATTGAAACCTTTTCTGCGATCAAGTTTTGCAGTATTTTATGGAAAGTGGTTAATGTTACAACATTAGGAATAAAATCTTCTACTAATTTGGGAATCTCTTGTTTTATTCTGTCTAATAGCTCTTGGGTTTCTAATCGACCTAATAAATCGCTAGCAAACTGTTGTAGTAAATGATTAAAATGAGTAGCAATCATGGTGCTTGTATCAACAACGGTATACCCCAATATTTGCGCATTTTCTTTATTGCTTTCATCTATCCAAACTGCAGGTAATCCAAAGGCAGGTTCGGTTGTTGGAATGCCCTCAATGGTTTCAGTTACATTACCGGGATTGATCGCTAACCATTTATCATTAACAATTTCACCTTTGCCAATTTCACCACCTTTTATAAATATCTTATATTGATAAGGTGCTAATGAAAGATTATCTCTTATATGAACTTGAGGTGGTAAAAAGCCAAGTGTTTGAGCAAATTTTTTCCGTAAACTGCGGATCCTTCCAAGCAACTCGCCATTTTGAGTTTGATCTACCATTGGGATTAATCCGTATCCTACCTCCATAGCTAAGATATCTTCAATATTAACATCTGACCAAGTTGCTTCAATGTTGGCTGGCGTGGTTGCTTGTACATTAGCTTGTTTGGGTGCTACTTTTTGTTCAGTCTTTTTCTGTTTAGTTAGCCACCAAGATATGATTGATAAAATAACAGTAAAGAGTAGAAAAACTAAATTTGGCATACCCGGAATTAGTCCAAGTAAACCAATGACGACAGCTGTTAAAATCAATACTTGTGGATTATTAAAAAGCTGTGTAATCATTTGATCACTGATGTTATCTTGTGATGTGACTCGAGTAACAATAACGCCAGCTGCGGTTGAAATAATGAGTGATGGTATTTGTGCAACTAAACCATCCCCAATGGTGAGTAAAACATAAGTCTTGCTAGCATCTGAAAATGGCATACCTTGTTGAACCATACCAACTAGTAAGCCTCCGATAATGGTAATTGCCATTATTAGTAATCCAGCAATGGCATCACCGCGTACAAATTTACTTGCCCCATCCATTGACCCATAAAAATCGGCTTCTTGAGAAACTTCGGCTCGGCGGGCTTTAGCTTCATCTTCACCAATTAAACCCGCATTCAGATCGGCATCAATAGCCATTTGTTTTCCGGGCATGCCATCTAACGCAAAGCGTGCGCCCACTTCAGCTATTCTACCTGCTCCTTTGGTGATGACCATAAAGTTGATAATGACTAAAATAATAAATACCACAATACCAATAGCAAAATTACCACCAACTAAAAAGTGTCCAAAAGCTTCAATAACCCTCCCAGCAGCAGCACTACCTGTATGTCCTTTTAATAACACAACTCGCGTTGAAGCGACATTTAATGATAGCCGTAATAAAGTGGCAAAAAGTAAAATAGTTGGAAATGCAGCAAAATCAAGCACACGTTTAGTAAATAATGCGACTATCAAGATAATAATTGATAACGTAATATTAAATGTAAAAAATAGGTCCAAAATAAATGCAGGCAGGGGTAATACCATCATCGAAAGAATCAATAAAATTAGCAAAGGACCAGCTAAGATTTGATAACGACCATTTTTTGTATTATTTGATAATAAATTAAGTAGTTTAGATTTAATCATAAGACTAGGTATTACCTTTATTTATTTACGGATAGTGATTCAGGTATGGGTAAATTATTTGGCGCTATTGGTTTATCGCCACCATATTTATGCCACTGTTTTAATTGATATACCCAAGCTAAAATTTGCGCAACAGCAGCATATAATTCAGTTGGAATAGTTTCGCCTATTTCACCATGACGATACAAAGCCCGCGCAAGTGGAGGAGCTTCTAATTGTGGAATATTATGTTCACTGGCAATTTCTTTAATACGTAGCGCAATTTTATCTGTGCCTTTGGCCAATAATTTAGGTGCCATCATTGTTTTTTCATCGTATTGCAGAGCAACCGCATAATGGGTTGGGTTGGTAACAATGACATTTGCTTTCGGTACATCTTTCATCATTCGGCGTCTTGCCATTGCTTGTTGCATTTGACGAATGCGCCCTTTGATTTGCGGATTACCTTCTTGCTCTTTAAATTCATCTTTAATCTCTTGTTTTGACATTTTTAATTTTTTCAGATTACTCCAAATTTGGTAAAAGATATCAAAACCGACCATGGGTACTAAAGAGATAACACTAAGAATCCCACAAAGAATAACTAACTGTGTTGATTTGGCTAATGCATTATTTAAATACATATTAGGTAACGATAGCATGTCATAAAAATGATGCATTAAAAACAGTGTTGAAGTTATAGTAATTAGTATTACTTTAAGCACACTCTTTAACAATTCAGAAAGAACTCTAGTACTAAATAACCTACTAAATCCTGATATTGGATTAAGTTTTTTAAAATTAGGTTTAATTGATTGTAGACTAAATAGTAATCCGCCAACGCAAAGTGGTGCAAATATAGCAATAATAACTAGACCAAAAAAAATAGGTACAATTGCCCAAAAA
Organism: Gilliamella intestini; assembly: GCF_900094935.1. GTDB lineage: Bacteria > Pseudomonadota > Gammaproteobacteria > Enterobacterales > Orbaceae > Gilliamella > Gilliamella intestini. The sequence goes on along the minus strand of NZ_FMBA01000010.1, from coordinate 22,514 downwards.
CCATGGATTAATAAGTTAACTAAATTAAAGACCATTAATCTGTCATCAGTTTTATACGAAACCTTGATTGCAGTTTTTATCATTGTGATTAATTGGTTAACTAAATGTGATCCCATTACCCCAAATAAAGAGGTACCTATTAACAATATTAACAAAGAAGTTAATTCTCGAGATCTGGGGATCTGTCCCTTTTCTCTAGCCTTTTTTATTTTGCTATCGGTAGGTTGTTCACTTTTATCTAGATCATTATCGCTAGCCATGATGACATTAAATAAAATTTCATAGTTTGATTAAAATTTACAATGCTAACAGTATGAACTAATTACTAACAAGTTATTGGCTTAATAAGAGGGTATTTTTGTGGGTATTTATCGAGTTTGCCACTAATAACATCAACAAATATCAATTCTCCTTAAACTTTAGCTCGTTTTGATGAGATAACATCTGTTTGTTGATAGCCATGATTAGTATAAACTGCTGGGCTATTCATCTTTTTAAGATAATTGATCGATTGTTGGGTTATATTCATGCGATTTTGAATGATTACTCCGTTATCACGATTTATCTTTGACAATAATACCGTTGTGTTAGTAATTGATAGCCAATGTTCTGCAATTGTTGGGCTTTCTTCATAAGGTGGTTGAATATTAAATTGTTTACTTAATTTTATACGCTTTTCATCTAGTAACTTTAACTCAATCAGGAGTTGGCTTTTTTTATTAATAATTTCATTTAATTGATTGGTTAAGCTATTTTCAATTAATAACTTTTGCTCGGTTTGCAAAATTCCTGAAAGTGTTTGTAGCATTTCTGTTATTTTATTTAGGGTATCATTGAGTTCTATCATTTTGTATTCCTATAATTGTCTTATTTTCAAACACGTTGTAGTAATTGTTTAATTAATTTATCTGCAATTTTATGTGTATCAATAGTCAATGTACCATTAGTAATGGCTTGTTTTATTTTTTCAATTTTTTCGATATCAATATCTTGGTCAGTTGAATGCAAAAGATCCATCGAATTTTGAGTTATGCTTACATTAGTACTCACATTCTCACTGTTTTTTGCTTGTACAGATACCGTTTCACTTTTATTTTGCTCATTGACAACACCACGCTTAAGTAGTCCTGATATGGTTGTAACGGATTTTGTTGCATCTATACTCATAAAATACCTTTAATCAAATTGACGATTTAAGTGATTTGTTTAGTTTTATTATCGGCAATAATAAAAAAATCATTAATATTATTTGTTGAAAATAATTACTCCTTGGTGAGTAAGTGTTCCTTCAACAACCTTATTAGAATTTAGCTTAACTCTAATTTTATCATTTAACGCAGCATTACTGAGGCTTTTACCACTTGTTGACACTTCATAACCCTCGCCATAAATTATTACTTTAATTATTTGACCTGCTTTTACTAGCCAGCTATTTTGAAGCATTGTTGTTTTTATTGGCTCGTCCTGATTGATATTACGCAAAGCGATACGATTAAGCACATCAACTTCATTTAAAATAACCGAAGAAGATAATTTATCTAGCCGACCTGATTGTATGCGAATATGATCTTTATCTATTACCGCTCCTGCATTTATTGTTTTTTTAGCAACAATATAGTTACCCACTGCAGCAACATGAATTTGGATAAATTTTTTCTTATTATCACATTGTGCACTAATAGTTATGTTACCCAACAATTTTTTTTTATCTAATAATGAAAGTATTGGTGTATTGCAATCCAATTTAGGTTTAGCGGTAAGATATGTAATTACAATCTCATCAGGTTTATAGCTAAATTGTTGTGATAGCAAATTATTAATCTGTTTATCAAGTGAATTAGCAAAAACTGTATTCGAACTAAATAGTATAAAAATAGCGAACATTAATTTTTTAATTTTAATCATATTTACTTGTTTTGAATTATTCATAAACTGATTTTACTTTATCACTGCATCAAATGAATCTTGAAATAAGGGCAATTTTTATCGTTATTTCTTCAATGACTTTTTTTTGATTGGCTTAAAATTCTCACTATCAAAAAAAGTGAGACAATTTTATGTTTGATAAATTAGATACATTTGTTAATTTTCATCAGCAAGCATTAAATATAAGAGAAAAACGGCAAAATATATTAGCTGCAAATATTGCCAATAGCGATACGCCTAACTATCAGGCTCGAGATATTGATTTTAACGCTGAACTCATTAAGGCGCTTAACAACCAGAGCAATATTAATCATTTCAACCTAAATACAACCGCATGTAATCATATCCAAGGCGCGGTATCACCTAAGCCTAATCAAAATGTGCTTTATCGAATTCCTTATCAAGCATCAGCCGATGGTAATACTGTCGAAATGGATCAAGAGCGCACAGCTTTTATTGATAATAGTATTCACTACCAAAGCAATTTAACGTTTTTAAGTGAACAGTTTAAAAATGTTATGTCAGTATTACAAAAAGGATAATCATGATGAGCTTTTCTATTTTTGCAATATCTGGGTCAGCATTAATGGCACAAACCCAACGAATGAATGTTAGCGCTAGTAATTTAGCCAATGCTGATAGTGTAACAAGTACATCAGGTAAGGCTTATCGTGCCAAGCAAGTCGTTTTTCAAGTAGATAACCAAGGTTTGCCTAATAATGGCATTGCAGGGGTTAAAGTATCGCAGGTTATTGAAGACCCAACACCAATGAATTTAGTTTATGAACCTAATCACCCTTTAGCCGACTCAAAAGGCTATATTCAAAAACCAAATGTCGATGTGGTTGCCGAAATGGTTAATACCATTTCAGCATCACGTAGTTATCAAGCAAATATTGAAGTTATTAATACAGCAAAAACGTTAATGCTAAAAACATTGACATTAGGACAATAACAAGGAGTTACCGATGGGCGTATCGAATGTACTGGTTTCAGAATCTTCAGGTGTAAAAAGTCCTCAAGCAAAACAAAAAAATACGTCTGATGGTAACTCTAGTAAAGAGTTGCAGGATAATTTTTTAACGTTATTAATTGCACAAATGAAAAACCAAGATCCAACAAACCCAATGGATAATAGTCAGTTAACCTCGCAACTTGCTCAGATTAATACGTTAGCAGGAATCGAAAGGCTTAATACCTCATTAGGCATCGTTTCGGGGCAGATTGACGATAGCTTATCGGTTAATGCCAGCAATATGATTGGTAAAGGGGTTATGGTCCCAGGTAATAAAATTTTAGTAGCTACCTCGGATCCTAATGATATCAATACATTTGATGATACTAAGCCAGATAAAGAAACTATCACAACGCCTTTTGGTTTTGAATTGATGCGTGATGCAGATTCAGTGGTTATAACCATTCAAGATGAAAAAGGCAATGTGGTTCGTGAAGTCGATTTAGGTGCTATTCCTGCTGGGGTCAGCTCTTTTACTTGGGATGGCATTTTAAATGATGGAACAATTGCGCCTGATGGGAGTTATACCTTTTCGGTCAATGCAACTAATGATGGGCAAAAAGTATCCTCTACACCATTATCTTATTCAGTTGTGTATGGCGTAATTAACAGCAAGGTTAACAATAAAGTATTACTCGATTTAGGTATTCTTGGTTCTATTAGTATTGACGAAGTTCGTCAAATTCTTTAAAGGAGATGAAGTTCTATGGGATTTTCTCAAGCAGTAAGTGGCATGAATGCTGCATCAAAACAATTAGATGTTATTGGCAATAACATCGCTAACTCAGCAACAGTCGGTTTTAAAAGCGCAAGCATCTCGTTTGCTGATATTTATGCAGGTTCAAAAGTTGGAATGGGCGTAAAAGTCGCTAGTGTGATGCAAAATTTTAATGATGGCACAGCAACAACGACGAATAACAGTTTAGATGTTGCGATTTCAGGAAATGGCTTTTTTCGCTTAGTCGATAGTAATGGTCAAATTTACTATACCCGTAATGGACAATTTCAATTGGATGCGGAACGAAATATTGTGTCTACTGATGGCTTACAACTGACTGGGTATCTTGCAACAGGAACGCCACCTCAAGTACAGCAAGGCGCAGCGCCAGGGCCATTAAAAATTTCGCAAGAAATGTTAAATGCATCGGCTACAACAAAAGCTTCTTTGCAAACCAATTTAAATTCAAATAGCAAAGTGCCAACAAAACAACCTGTTAACGCACTTGATGCTGATACGTTCAATTATTCTACAACCATTACCACTTATGATTCTTTGGGGAATCAACGTAATGTTCAACTTTTTTATGTAAAAACGGCAGATAACCAATGGGATGTTCATTACCTTGATAGTAGTGATCCTAATGCAACTTTACAAAGAGTTGGGCAAATGGAATTTGATTCTTCTGGTAAATTAATCAGCGATCCTGAAATGACTATTAATATTAATGGGTTAAATGGTTCAGCGGATAACACCTTTACGCTATCATTAGCAAATAGTTCTCAACAAAATATGGGCAAAGAAGTCGGCAGCATAAAAACGCCAATAGTTGATGGCTACGCGCCGGGTGATTTAGTTGGCTATAGTATTAATGATGATGGTTCGATTTATGGTGTTTATTCAAATCAGCAAACAATGTTATTAGGTCAAATTGCTATGGCCGATTTTGCTAATGTTAACGGCTTAGAATCAGCAGGTAACAATAATTGGCGATCAACAATTAACTCAGGTACTGAAGTTTTAGGTGCGGCAGGTTCTGGCACATTTGGCTCACTAACCAGTGGTGCGGTTGAATCATCAAATGTTGATATGAGCCAAGAATTAGTGAATATGATTGTTGCTCAGCGTAATTACCAATCTAATTCACAAACTATTAAAACGCAGGATCAGATCCTAAATACGTTAGTTAATTTACGTTAATTAAAAGGTTATTTATGGATCGTGTAATTTATACAGCAATGTCGGCAGCAAGTCAGACGCTTAATCAACAGGCAATCACTAGCCATAACCTAGCCAATGTCTCTACAACTGGGTTTCGAGCTCAGTTAACAGCAATGAAAGCAGTACCTATTGTTGGCAGTCAAACGAAGCAGACACGAACCATGGTTACAGCAACAACGCCAATGTTTGATTCAGCAATGGGTGAATTTAATTACACAGGTAGAAATTTAGATGTTGCTTTAGCTCAAGATCATTGGTTAGCCATACAACTTCCTGATGGTAGTGAAGCTTATACGCGTAATGGCGCTATTCAAATTGACCAAAACGGCACACTAAATGTTCAAGGATACCCTTTAGTTGGTGATAATGGCGTTTTAACTGTGCCACAACAATCGCAAGTAAGTATAAGCAGTGATGGAACGCTTTCAGCATTGGGTGCAGGCAATAAGCCAACCACTATTGCCCAAGCAGGTAAAATCAAAAAAGTGCATCTTGAACGTCATGAAATTGTTCGTGGTGATAATGGCTTTTTTCAACTAACCGACGAAGCACGCAACCAACGAGGTGCTGTATTGCAAGATAATCCTCAAGCGAAACTCATGTCAGGCGTATTAGAAGGCAGTAATGTCAATCCTGTTTCGACAATGGTTGATTTGATAAGTCATTCTCGACAGTTTGAAATGCAGATGAAAGAAATCATGACGGCTGATGAAAATGCACAAAAAGCGAATCAAATTTTATCGCTAACTTAAATTTATTAATGTATTAAGGTAGGAAGAAAATGATTAAATCATTATGGATTGCAAAAACTGGCTTAACGGCACAACAAATGAATATGGATATTATCTCTAATAATTTGGCCAATGTTAGTACCAGTGGTTTTAAAAGACAAAGAGCCGTATTTGAAGATTTATTATATCAAACCGTTCGCCAACCTGGCGCACAATCTTCAGAGCAGACAACCTTACCATCTGGTTTACAAATTGGTACTGGTGTTCGCCCTGTTGCAACAGAGCGTTTACATAGCCAAGGAAATTTAGAAGCTACTGATAATAGTAGTGATATTGCCATTAATGGTCAGGGATTCTTTCAGGTTTTATTACCTGATGGAACACAAGCTTATACTCGTAATGGTTCATTTCAAGTTAACCAAAATGGTCAATTAGTTACGGCTGCTGGCTATGAAATTCAACCCACCATTACAATTCCATCTAATGCAACAAAAATGACTGTTGCCCGTGACGGCGTAGTAAATGTGACGTTAGCTAATCAATCAACACAAGTGCAAGTTGGTCAATTAACGTTACATACATTCATGAATGATACTGGGCTTGAAAGCATTGGTGAAAACCTGTATTTAGAAACCGAAAGCTCGGGAACATCGACCGAAAATACTCCAGGATTAAATGGTGCTGGATTGCTATATCAAGGCTACACTGAAACCTCTAATGTCAACGTTGCTGAGGAGCTAGTTAATATGATTCAAGTCCAACGGGCTTATGAAATTAATAGTAAAGCCATTTCGGCATCTGATCAAATGTTACAGCGTTTAAATCAGTTATAAACATTAGCCATATGATAAACAAAATGAGATATTTTTATATTTTAATTGCTTTCTTTTTGTTTAGCTGTGCACAGTTGCCTAAAAAAGCATTAGTTGAAGGCGAAACTAGCATAGTGCCACAAATGCCCGAAATTGTGAACACTAGTGGTTCGATTTATCAAGCTGCTCAACCTAGCAGCTTTGGTTATCAGCCGATGTTTGAAGATCGTCGTCCTCGTCATGTAGGAGATGTGTTAACTATTGTTCTGCAAGAAAACGTTAGCGCCAGTAAAAGTTCATCTATTAATGCGGGGCGTAATGGCTCGGTAAATTTAGGGATAAAAAAAATCCCCACTTTTTTAGATGGATTAGTTGGTCGAGGCAAAGCCGAAACAGATCTTTCTGGAAGCAATGACTTTAAAGGTTCAGGTGGCGCAAACGCTAAAAATACATTTAGCGGCACTATCACGGTTACCGTTCAAGATGTCATGATTAATGGTAATTTAAAAGTAATTGGTGAAAAACAGATTGCAATTAATCAAGGCACCGAATTTATCCGCTTTTCGGGAGTGGTTAATCCAAGAACCATAAGCGGTAATAACACCGTTATATCAACACAAGTTGCCGATGCTCGCATTGAATATGTTGGCAATGGCTATATTGACGAAGCACAAACAATGGGCTGGTTACAGCGTCTATTTTTAAATCTTTCACCATTTTAACGAGTCTGATTATGATAAAAAAACTGCGTTCCTTTTTTAGTGTTATCTTTATGATGATATTGGTCATACCGAATGGACATGCTGAACGTATACGTGATCTAGTCACTATTCAAGGTGTAAGAGAAAACGCATTAGTTGGCTATGGCATTGTTGTGGGTCTTGATGGAACTGGCGATCAAACATCACAAACCCCCTTCACCATTCAAAGCATCACCAACATGTTATCTCAACTAGGTATTACCGTGCCATCAGGAAGCAATATGCAACTGAAAAATGTTGCTGCGGTAATGGTGACAGCTAAATTACCCTCTTATTCACGAGTTGGACAAAAAATTGATGTCGTCGTATCTTCACTAGGTAATGCTAAAAGCTTACGAGGTGGCACATTAATCATGACGCCATTAAAAGGTGCTGATAATCAAGTTTATGCCATTGCTCAAGGTAATCTTTTTGTTGGTGGAATGGGCGCAAGCAATAAAGGAAGTAGTGTTAATATTAACCAAATGGCGGGCGCTTCAATTCCTAATGGTGCAACAATTGAACGCGAGCTGACAATCAACCTAAATGAACAAAATGTTATCCATTTACACCTTAACGAATTTGATTTTACTCGAGCGTTAAAAATTTCGGACGCAATTAATAGGCTACAAAAAAATATTGCTGTCGCATTAGATGGCACAACAATCGCTTTACAAATGCCAGAAGAAAATACTGCAAGAGTAAAGCTCTTATCAAAAATACAAAACCTTGAAATTGCCGCAACGCCTATTTCGGCAAAAGTTGTAATCAATACTCGAACAGGTGTTGTTGTTATGAACCAAAAAGTTAGGCTAGATAATTGTGCTGTGGCACATGGTAATTTGTCGGTGGTTATTAATCGTAAACTCAATGTTAGCCAACCCAATACTCCACTTGCTGGTGGTGCGACGGTTGTCACACCTGAAAATCAAATCAGTTTAGAACAAGAAGGTGGCGCACTACACAACCTAGCATCAGGCGCGGACTTAAATCATGTAATTAATTCGCTCAATGTGCTCGGCGCTAACCCGACCGAATTAATGTCGATACTTGAAGCACTAAAAACAGCAGGTTGCTTGCATGCAGCTTTAGAAACAATTTAAATTATCTGTCATTACATGGCTTATGAGTATATAAATTAGGCAAAAAAAGAAAATACATTATGAATAATAAAATAAGTCAATCTTTAAATCATTTTGCTTATGATTTTTCTGGGCTTAATCAATTAAAACGTAATGTTGCAAATGGTTCGGCAGGAAGCATTAGGCAAGTTGCCGAGCAGTTTGAAACGTTATTTATCAATATGATGATGCAGTCAATGCGCAAAGCAATGCCAGAAAGTGGTTTATTTAATCATTCCGCTACACAACTGTTTACGTCAATGTTTGATCAGCAAATTGCACAGCAAGCAGCAGGCAAAGGATTTGGACTGGCCGATATCATTACTAAACAATTAAGTCATCATACATCGCCATCAATAAAGGTAAATTTACAATCAAATACCAATAATGCCTCGCAAAATCTTAGTTTAGCGCAGTCTTTATTTAGTGATGTATCAGCTAATATATCACCTCAGGCATTAGGGCAAATGCTTTATCGCCAACATAAGGCAAATCAGGCAACTAGCTCAACCAATGAATTATCTTTAAAAACACAAATAAAAGATGGAAAAGACGAATATATTGTTAAATTTGTAACCGAATGGCTTGAACCTGCCAAGCAGGCTGCAAAACATTCAGGCATTCCTTACGAAATTATCATTGCACAAGCAGCATTAGAAACAGGCTGGGGACAAAAGCAAATAAAAACAGAAAATAATCAATCAAGTCACAATTATTTTGGAATTAAAGCGACTCGATCGTGGCAGGGAGGCTCAACGCAATTAACTACTCAAGAATTTATCAATAATAAAATGATAAAAATCAAAGACCAATTTAGAGTCTACCATAGTAAACAACATGCACTTACCGATTATATTAATTTATTAACAAATAATCCTCGTTATCGTGCTGTAGTTAATGCGCCAGACGCTAGAACGGCAGCTAAAGCATTACAAGAGGCCAATTATGCCACCGATCCCAATTACAGTGACAAACTAATTCAAATCATTGGACGTATTGAACAAATAGCCCAAAATAATCCTCCAACAAAAGTATTAGGATTTAAGCAAATTGCGTTTAATTGACAATAGAATTATTTGCACAAGTCCTTCGTATTTATTACCGTAATTTAATAAATTACGGTAATATGCAAAAATAATTCCGTATTTTTCTATACAACTTATCTAAACAAACATTCTAACTAAAAAATAAAGACATCGCCATTTTGTAAAAAACTTTCAGGAGTGTACTACGTTTATGTAAAAAATCACAAAAAATCACGCATAAATTAACAAACAAAAGTATTGGATGACATCAAATTATGGACACTATTAGATGGCAATGGTGGCTTTTATTATCATAATAATACTCAAAATAAAAATTCGATATGGTCACATCAGTTGTGGATTGGACAACAATTAGAAGATCAGCGTAAACTGGGTGAATTAACCGTACAAGGCATTTTTTGCCGGGCGTTTTTCCGCAATGGCGACAAGGTCGAAGTGGTGGTCGAACCACTCCACGACGGTAGCTACTACGCCTATGCCCTTCGCCGGCCCATCGATCACCGCCTATGGTTATACCCTTGGGCTATAAAAGGAACCAAAGCTAACAATGATAAAAATCATTCAAAAAAACAATTGATTTTATTAGTGTTTTTTGGTTGTTTTTTTATGTTAATTATACAATTACATTGATTGCTTATCTTGCATGATATAGCATTACTTATTGAGCATTTCAGCAAAAAAGGAGGCGTTAAGCCTCCTATAGGGGATGAATTATTTAGGGGGTAAGATCACGTTGCTCAAATCAGCATGCAATGTTTATTTCATTTGAAACAGTGACATACTTTGCATGGTCATAAAGGTGTATTGTGCAGCTTGTAAATTTGCTTGTAGTATGGCGTATTCTGAAATGGCATCATACCAATCTACATCTTCAAACTGACTAATTTGTGTTTGGAATTCAATATCTAATGTTTTGCCTAGTGTGATTAGTCTGTTTACTTCAGCTAATACCGAGCCACCTTCTGCTCTAAGCGTTGAAATATTGCTAAATGAATTATCGACACCATTGCGAGCTTTTGATAATCCTTCTCTAAATGCATCAACACTTTTTTCATCATCATAATTTAAGTCTGCTTTTAATGCATCAAGTGCATAATCGATACTGACAAAAATATTGCTTTCTGCTGGTGAACCATCGGCATTTTTGACATTGGCATCTGTCATAAATACTTCAATACCTGTAAAACTTGCCGAAACTTCTCTTGAATCATCAATTAAAACATTAATAGAGGTACTTCCGCCAATATAGGTGATTTCGCCTGATTCATTTTTTATAAAAGGAGGCGCATCATTTTTTTTGCCCGCAAAAATATAATTTCCGTTTGTATCTTTTGAGTTAGCTAACGAAAATAGTTGATCTTTTAAACCTTGTAATTTATTGGCAATATCTAGCCTATTTTCTTCATTTAATGTTTCATTAGCGGCATAAACTAAGGTTTCTTGAATTGATTGAAGGACGGTATTGATTTCCGACAAAAGCGTATCTTGGCGACTTAGTGTTTTTTCAGTACTTTCGCGCGTAGCTTGAAATTGTTCATTTTGAGCTTGCGCTTGTTTTAATATTAATGACTGTGCAGCCCCCATAGGATCATCTGAAGGCGTTAAAATTTTTTTTCCTGTTGCTAGATGTAAACCGGATTTTTGCCATTTGCTGTTAGTATTTAAAATACTTTGTGTATTTTTTTGATAGAGCGAGTTTGTACTAAGGCGCATTTTTTATCCTTTTATCATTTAGTTAAACTTAAAATGGTATCAAATAGTGTTGTTGCCGCATCAATCACTTTTGCATTCGCTTGGTAGTACTGCATATAAACTTGCATTGAGATATACTCTTCTTCAAGATTGACCCCAGATATTGATTGATTTTGCTCATAAATTTGTTGAGTTATATTTTGCGTTGATTGGGATGAAACTTTAGCTGTTTGAGTTTCGCTACCAATGTAACTCACTAAGGTTGTATAAGCACTTTTTAAGGTTGTTGTACCATTGATAAGTTTTTCATATTGGATTTCTAATAATTTAGCAACATTACGATTATCGCCTGCGCCATTTTCTTCGTCATCAAATCCTGTTGCTAGTTTATTGACATCTTTAACCAACAGTTCTAATGACGAAGCAATATCTGCCACGGGTTTAATCATAAAAGAGTCACCACTTACAGCGTTACCGCTTATTTCAATAGACAGACCATCAAAGAGCAATTTATCCCCTTCAATTTTTGGGGTTATTTGTTGATGATCGGATAATCTTGTAACAACCCAATCTTTGCCATTAAATTCTATTTTGTAATCAGATGCTTTTACATCTGTAAACGATGTAAACTCGATTTTAGCTGTGGCATTACCTTGATTTTTAGTATTGGTGATACAACTAGGGTGGTTGTAATTAAATAATTTTTCGCCTTGATTACCATTAATATCAATACCCGACATATGCACTTCGTTAAAGCGTTCAGCTAAATTGAGGGCAATTAAACCTAATTGATTGCGTGCATCGGTTAAAGGGCCTTCACGAAAGGTTAACAGACCATTTAATGAGCCTGATGTGATGTTCTGACTCGTTAATTCTTGTGTTGCGCCTGAATGATGCGTATAAATAATTGTATTTAACGTGGGATCGTCTGCTGAAGGTTGAACTGATAATAAATTTATAGAAGAACCTTGAACTAAATTTAGACCATTGGCTAAGGATAAGTTATATTGTCCATTTTGCTCAGTAACGGTAATACCAATGATTTCACTCAGTTCATTAACAAGTTGATCACGCTGATCAAGTAATGCGTTGGGTTCAAGCCCGTTACCCACTGATTGTAGTTGTGAAATTTTTTGATTGAGATGAGCAATTTGCTGAGTATAGGTGTTGATTTTATCTACATTACTGCTTAATTCAGTATTAATATTAGCGATTTGATTTTTTAAGTTTTTTTCTGTTTTATTAAATTGGCTAGTTAACGATGCCAAATCACTTATCACTGTTTGTTTTGTCGATGCATCACCTGCATTTGAAGCCAGTTTATTTAAACTTGCAAAAAGGTTGTTGAGTTGTGATGAAATACTATTGTCATTTTCTGCCAATAGATTATCGACTTTTGATAATTCATTATAATAAGCTTTAATTGAACCGCTTTGCGATTGTGATTGACGCAGTTGTCCAACCACAAAGTTGTTAAAGGCACGGTTCACCGATGAAACCGAAACACCATTACCCACAAAACCAAAACTATGTTGAGTTCCATTTGCTTGACGTAAAATTTGCTGTTGACGATTGTAACCTGTGGTATGGGCATTACTAATATTATTGCTTATTACATTAAGCATATTTTGTGCAGCATTTAATCCACTAATACCAGTATTCATCAATGAATTTGTCATAAAAACTCCTAAATTTATGGTTTCAGTTAATAATATTATTATTAAACGAACAGGTTACCTTTTATATCGGCGCAAGTTACCAAAACTTTAATTATTTTTTAGATAATGCCATGGATGGTTTATCTTTTGATTATTGCTCGCTAATGGATTGGGTTTGTTTTAAAAAATCAATACCTGTCATGTTGTTTTCGGCCTCAATATATTCTTGCGCGGTTTTATTTAAAATTAAGATGCTAATACGACGGTTGGCATCTTTACTGTAGTTTGGATTGTTTAAACTTACTGTATCGGCTAGGGCAATAATACGAGTAATTTTGCTTGAATCTAAACCGCCAGCAATAAGCTCTCTTCTTGATGAATTGGCTCTATCGGCTGATAATTCCCAGTTGCTATACCCTCGATCGCCTGTTGAATATTGCCGTTCATCAGTATGACCTGATAAAGTGATTTTATTGGGTAATGAATTGATAATCGGTGCTAAAGTTCGCAGAATTTCTCGCATATTGGGGTCAATTGTAGCGCTACCTACATCAAACATCGGTTTATCGTCAGAAGCTAAAATTTGAATGCGTAATCCCATTTCAGTTAATTCAATAATAAGATTAGGTGCTAATTTTTTTAATTTCTCATCAATTTCGAAAATATCATAAATCTTACGTGCTGCTTCAATCATTTGTATTTTTTCAAGTTGTTTTTTTTCAATTTCATTTTGTGATAGAGCATCATTTTTTTCTTCACCAAGCTGTTTATTTACATCATCACCGCCACCAGGAATAGGGCTTTCGCTGTCGCTAATGTTTTTTCCACCATTGTAGCCAAGAATTAAGGGCGTTCTAAAGTATTCTGCAATACCTTTCAACTCTTGTGGTGTTGATGTTGAAATTAACCACATGACTAAAAACAGCGCCATCATTGCGGTCATAAAATCGGCATAGGCAATTTTCCATGAACCACCATGATGCCCACCACCATGTCCCGATTTTTTTTTAACAATTATTCTTATAGATTGATCTTTCATTACTCGTTATTTTTATTGATATTTTTATCTTTAATTTCTTGAATATATTTTTCTAATTCAAAAAATGACGGCCTTTCATGAGAAAAGATTGTTTTTCGCCCAAATTCGATACAAATTTGTGGTGAATAATCATGCATGCTGGCAATTAGTATGGTTTTTGTACATTCTAATATTTTGACTACGTCGGCATTTCTTTGTTTCAATAAAGCTGCTAATGGAGAAACAAATCCATAAGCAAGTAAGATTCCTAAAAAAGTGCCAACCATCGCATGAGCAATAAGTTCACCAAGCTCACTCGCTGGCCTATCGGCTTGTGCAAGTGTATTAATAACGCCCATTACAGCTGCAACAATCCCAAATGCGGGTAAACCATCACCAATTCCCGAAATAGCATCTACCGGTTTTTCAAGTTCGTGGACAAACGTTTCAATTTCTTCGCTCATTAGTGTTTCAATTTCAAATACATCCATATTGCCACTAATCATTAGTCGTAAGTAATCAGTAATAAAATCGCAGATTCTTGGATTAGCTAAAATTAATGGATACTGTTTAAACAATTCACTTTCGTGTGGATTATCAATATCTGACTCAATAGATAATCCCCCGTTTTGGCGGATTTTAGTTAAAATGGTGTACATAAAATTGATCAGCGTCAGATACAGATTTTTATTATATTTAGATGTTTTAAATAATAACCCTAACGCTTTGAGTGTTGCTTTTATCGTTTTTTGTTCATTACTGACAATAAAAGCACCAATTGCAGCACCGCCAATAATTAACAATTCAAGTGGTTGAAATAGCACAGCTAAATAGCCACCACTTAGCACATAACCAAGTAGTGCTGAGGCGATAACAACAATATATCCTATAATTATTAGCATTGGCTTTCTTCTTTCTCCATGGAGTAATAGTTAAATTGTGGAAGTATCTCTAATATTTGTTTAAGCCGTTATCTGTTTTACTACAGATGGATTTAAATTACTTAACGTTGATAACAATTTTAGACACTTTTCATTATTTTCTTTTTGTGTTTTATTATTTTTATCCGCTCTTGACGGTGGTTGACATAAACTACAAGTAAACGTATTGTGTGGATGGTAAGCGTGTGTAATAAAAAGTCCACCGCAGTCTGTACAACATGATTGTTGCATGATATTTTTTTCTACAAATTTAACTAAAATCCAAGCTCTAGTTAATCCTAAAACAGGTTCATCTTTGTGTGAAAATTGACACTGTTCTAAATAAAGTTGATAGGCTTTTAAGATCGTTTGAATGCCTGATTTTAGACCATTTTTAACTAAAAAAGCGTAAGCATTATAAAAAATACTGGCGTGGATATTTTGTTCCCATGTCATAAACCACGAGGTTGAAAAAGGTAATAAACCTTTAGGTGGCGGGCAACCTTGAATTTCTTTATAAAGCTTGATAAGTTTATTTCGGCTTAAATTAGTTTCACTTTCCAACATTTGAATTCTACCACCAAGGGAAATTAATTTGATGGCAAGCTCGGTTTCCTGATATTTTTGAATAATACTTGTCATTTCGATTCCTTAGTTACTTATTGAGTGAGTCTAATAACAAACTTGATAAAAGAATTCCTGTATGCATCTGTTTTATATCTCTAATACGGGATTCTTCTGTCAGTTTTTTCATCATTTCTGCGTTTTCAAATCGTAACTGAAATATTAATTGATTGGTTTCCGATAAAACCAACATTTGAGAAGTACTTAAACTGCTAAGTATATCTGCCGTTTGCTCATCGATACCTAATCGATACATTGCCATTACTTTATCTTTTTCAATCATTTTTTGACTTAATAGTAGTGTTGACAGATTCAAATGATGTATACATTTAAGAATATCGTCATCTAATAAATTTCCCAATTTAGCCACCAATTTATATTTATTTTATTCGAACAAAAAAACGAATAATTAGTAAAATTAAAACGAAAATTTTTTTTATGCGCGTAAAGTTACATTTTTAAATGAAAAAGGTCAATAAAAAAATAATTTCAATTTATTTTCGATTAATTACGCTTTATTTGATTTTTTTTTTTATTTTTACTGAAAACTGACTTTACTTTGTATTCTTTTTATTGCTTGACTATGTAATTGGCTTACTCTTGATTCACTAATATTCAAGACTTTACCAATCTCTTTTAAATTGAGATCTTCTTGGTAATAAAGTGATAGAACAAGCTTTTCTTTCTGGGGCAAGTTTTCAATTTGTTGAATAACGGTGTTACGAATTTCTTCATTTATTATGGCTAAAAAAGGGTTATTATCTTCTTCATTTTCAATAATGGTATCAATGTTGTCACCTAACTTTTTATAGATTTCATCATATGAGCATATTTGGCTGCAATTTGAATCTAATAAAATCTTACGGTATTCACTAATTGATAATTTTAAATATTGGGCAATTTGCTCATCGTTAGGGGGGGTACCTAACGTTTGTTCTAACTCATTTATTGCGGTTGTGACATCTTTAATCTGTTTTCGAGTTTTTCTCGGCAACCAATCACGGTTACGTAACTCATCAAGCATTGCGCCTTTAATTCTTGGTATAGCGAAAGTCGCAAAGGTATTACCTTGCGATTTGTCATAACGCTTTATTGTGTCTAATAAACCGATATAGCCAACTTGTAATAAATCATCAAGTTCAACCGTTGTAGGTAAACGAACAGCTAGTTTTAAAGCTTCATTACGAACTAAATGAATATACTGTTTCCAATCGATTTGGTTTATTACGCCATGCGAGTTATATAAGCTATTATCCATTTTTGAACCAATGTTAAAAAAATGCTTAATAGTATTATGACGATAGTTGATAAATTTAATGGGCAGAATAAAGGGATAAAAAATAGCTAATTATAAATATTAGTCATAACGGTATGATAAAAACACCGCTATGACTATATGATATAGTTAGAATGACCAAAAATGAATGATCAGAATTACTGTAATAAAGACAGTACAGATTGTGGTACTTGGTTAGCTTGTGCTAATACTGATGTACCTGCTTGTTGTAAAATTTGACCACGAGTCATGTTTGATACTTCAGTTGCATAATCTGCATCTTCAATTCGGCTACGAGCAGAACTTAAGTTATTTACAGTATTGTTGATGTTTGTTACTGTTGATTCGAAACGGTTTTGTACCGCACCAAGTTGTCCTCGTAATGCATCGATTTTTGATAATGCTTCATCAATAGTTTTTAATGGATCTGCTGTTGGTGTGCTTGATACGTTAAAATCTTTTAAGCCAAGCTCTGTGCTATCAATTTTTTTCAAATTGATTTCAATGGTTTCACCGTCATTTGCACCTACTTGGATTTTTAGTGTTTTATCTTCAGATAATACTTTAGAACCATTGAAATCAGTTTGTTTAGAAACACGATCAATCTCGTCTAAACGTTGATCGATTTCATTTTGGATAGACTCTAAGTCGCTTTTAGAGTTGGTACCATTTGCCGCTTGAACAGTTAGCTCACGAATACGTTGAACGTTGTTATTGATTTCATTTAATGCACCTTCTGTTGTTTGTGCAAGTGAAATCCCATCATTTGCATTACGAGCTGCTTGAGTTAATCCTTTGATATTTGATGAGAAACGGTTAGCAATAGCTTGACCTGCCGCATCATCTTTTGCGCTATTAATACGCATACCAGAAGAAAGACGCTCAATTGCTGTACCAAGAACGCTTTGAGAGTTGTTAAGGTTGTTTCTTGCCATTAAAGACATTGTATTAGTATTAATTACTTGTGCCATTTTTTATCTCCATTAATATAAATAATAAAATCAACGATATATTGAAGTCTTATTCAATATTTTTGCTGATACATAACTTATCGGTAATAAAATAAAGAACTTTAGTTTTTTTGACATTTATCTTTTTTTAAAATAGGTAAATTGTTTCTAAAATCTTTAATATTAAAAAAAATCATAATGTTATTTTTTATAAATAAATTTTCAATGATTGTTTTTTGTTCATAAAAATAAACAGCTTCTTCTCTATTAAATAAATATTAAGTTGATGCTAAATTTTTAGGAAAACTAGCCGATATAACAAATATTGAATAATTGTTATAGGCGAATTAAATCATGGCAATAAATGCATTAGGGATTGGTTCTGGAATCGATCTGGGTGAAATTTTAAATCAATTAGAAGCAGCAGAAAAAACACGGCTAGCACCAATCACTACGCAACAAAAAGCGATTAATGCCAAAATTAGCGGTTTTGGAAAATTAAAGAGTGCATTAACTACATTTAATACGGCAACAGCAAAACTGCAAAAAAAGGAATTATTTCAAAGTCGAACTGCAACGGGTAATAATGATTATTTTTCAGTAAAAGTAAGTAGTAAAGCGGCATTAGGTAATTATGCTGTTACTGTTGATCAATTAGCGACTTCTCATGGTGTTGCAACATCAGCGATCAATGATAAAGCAACACAATTAGGTAATGATAATGAAACACGAACTATTACTATTGAACAAGCAAATGGCGATAAACTTAATGTAACGTTATCTAAAGATGAAACCTCATTAGAAGCAATTGCCAACGCCATTAATAATGCTCAATTTGTTGATGAAAATGGAAAAACAAGCCCATCAACGATGAATGCTGCGGTTGTTCGATCTGGAGATGGTCGTTATCAATTATCTATTACTTCGAAAGAAACTGGTGAATTACAAAGTATTACCTCTATCTCATCTGATGATGAGAAGTTAAATGAGATTATTGGCTTTGATATTAATCAGCCAAACAATAGCCATATGACTGAAGTTTCAAAAGCGCAAGATGCTAAATTTTCGTTTAATGGTATTGCCATAACAAGTAGTTCTAATACAGTCAAAGATGTGGTTGCAGGTGTTGATATTACGTTAAAAGCAACTACAACAACAAGCCAAAATTTGGCAATAACCGCAGATGATGAAAAAGCCGAAGAAGCAATTAAAGAATGGGTAGAGGCATTTAATCAGCTACAATCCACAATATCAACATTAACCCAGTTTACCGCTGATGAAAAAAATTCCAAGGAACTAAACAGTAGTAATGGTCCGCTTGTTGGGGATGCAACATTACGTAATATAGATCAAAGCATTCGTTCGATATTTGCTAAAGGACAATCAGGGGAATTTTCTGTTTTGGCTCAAATAGGCGTTAACATGAATAAGGATGGTCAGTTAACGATTAACGAAAATCAACTAAAAAAAGCACTCACTGAAAACAGTGATGCTGTTGCGACACTGTTTACTGGTGACGGTAAAAATACAGGAATTGCTAATGAAGTTTTCGCCAAAGTTAGTGGGTTTATTGATAGTGATGGCATGATTGATTCAGCAACTAACGGTTTGAATACAACGTTAAAATCATTAGATAAACGTCATGATCAAGTGAGCAATTCGATTGAGCAAACGATTGATCGTTATCGAACTCAATTTACTAAATTGGATATCTTAATTAACTCATTAGATAGTATGAGTAATTATTTGACTACCCAATTCGATATGATGGCAAATTTAAAAAAATAGAGAATAGTCATGTATAAAATGGGATCTCATGCTTACGAGCAAGTGAATTTAGAAACACGTATTAGTCAAGCGTCTCCCCATCAATTGATTGTGTTATTATTTGATGGTGCACTTAACGCAATTAAATTAGCGAGTTTATATATTCAAAAAGGCAATATTGTTGGTAAAGGTAACGCAATTTCTAAAGCAATTAATATTGTTGATAATGGTCTTAAAAGCTGTCTAGATTTAGAAAAAGGGGGGGAAATTGCTGAAAATTTAGATCGTTTATATCACTATATTAGCCAACAATTGTTATTAGCTAATTTACATAATGATCAAGAAAAATTACAAACTTGTTTCGATTTACTTAACAATATTGCTGAGTCGTGGCGTGAAATTGCAAAATAAAAAAGGATGATTATGCAAGGAAATAACTTATTAGAACAATACGAACAATTTAATTATGTTGTTGAACAAATGTTGATAAATGCCCAGAATGAAAACTGGGACTTATTGTTGAGTTGGCAGGCGAAATATCTTCAATTATCGAAAGGTATTATGTTGGTTGATGATTTTTCGAAAATTGAAAACATGCCATTGCAACATCAAGACATGATTCGAATGTATATCAAAAATATACTTAGCTATCAGCAGCAATTAACTCAATTGATGATTACTCGTCATATCCAGCTTAGAGAGTTAATCGGTAAACATGTCGGTTATCAGAACAAAATAGATAACTATCAAAAAATTGCAAGCTTAATGTAAGTTTGTGGATGCTTTGCTTGAATCTTATTCATCGATAGGAACCAAGCAAGCATTGCGTTAAACAGCCTTAATCAATATTGCGATTTAAAATAATTAAGTTGTAGAAATTCCTCGTATTGTTTACAGTCATTTGAGAAACTGGTGAAGTACATATGCTCATTTTTTAATATGTTATTAGCCATTTTCAGTTCTTTAATTTCTTTTTCTAACGCAATAATCATCTATTGCTAAGCCGTTAGCTCTCGACGGTTAGTTTTATTTGCGACTCGTTGCCTAATCCATTTATCTAGGGTTTATTTTTTTATTACTAAGTGGTTGGTAAGTTTACTTATAGAAAGGTGAGCATGAGATAACACATAATCGACTGATTGTCATTTGAATTCAACACTAAATTTTCTGATCATGATATTTTCTCCTATAATTTTGTTTATATCATAGAGGCGACTTTTGTCCACTTTTTTGGTTAGGTTCATTTCACGTCAAAAAAATATTGTAAATTGATAAAATAGGTGTAGTATTTTTGTACTTGACAACTAGTTCAGTGGTACATTTGTGAAAGGTAATTATTCAGTTGTAGCTATATTAATTGGTGTATTTGGTTTTTCTTTGAAATCAATTTTTATAAAACTAGCCTACTTTGATGGGATAACTTCAATTTCATTAATGTTTTTCAGAATGATCTTTTCAATTCCATTTTTCTTTGTAGCATTTTTATTATTTAAAGATAATTTAATAAAAACGAGCATTCAAATTAAGCTCAAGATTTTTCTATGTGGCTTTTTATATTATATATCAAGCTATAGTGATATAACCGGTTTGGTTTATACATCAGTTAATATAGAAAGAATTATTCTTTTCACCATACCTATATTCGTTCTTTTTATATCTGTTATTTTCATGAAAAATAAATTTAGTAAAAAAGTTTATATCCTATCTTTTTGTTCTTGGATTGGTGTTTCAATTGCATTCGTCAGTAATCAAGTTTTAATTGATAAAAATATTCATTACATCGGTCCATTATTAATAGCTTTAAGCGCTATTACCTATGCTACGTATCTTATAATAAGTGGTGAAGTGATGAAAAAGATAGGATTTATTATCTTCAATTCACAGGTCATGATTGTAGCTTGTTTGCTTTCTCTAATTCCAATGATATTTGAAGTATCAGGAACAATAAATAACCTACCATCAATCAATAATTTTAAATACCCATTTTTATTAGCCATTGTTTCTACTGTCATACCATCGTTTTTCATGATGTATGGTGTTAAACACAGCGGTGCAGCAACTACTGCAATCATAAATAATATTGGCCCCTTTATTACAATGATTTGCGGTTATTTTTTCTTAAAAGAGTCAATTGGATTATTTGATGTAATCGGTATGTGTATTGTTATATTTTGCGTTATTTCCATTAATAAAATCAAATAAAAGTAAGGAGATGAATGTAATGAAAGGCATTATTATTTCTTCATCTGAAAGACGTTTTGGTGTTACTTCAAGTGTTTCAGAGAATGCTAAACTAATTTTTGAAAAAATGCAGGTTGAAATCGAAATTGTTTATTTGTGTGAAATGAATTTATCACCTTGGTCATGCTCATGACCAAATAATTAATAATATTTTATTAAATCGAATGATTATACTGGGGTCAGGTTTTCCTGTTCTAATTCATGGAGATAAAGAAACGAAAAATACAGCAGATTTAGAAGAAATTGTTGCTTTAGAGCAAATGATTGAACGGTTAGTTGAAATTTGTAAGTCATTTAATTATGAACTATTAAAAAACAATTATTACAATGAAAGAGAACAATTAATGTTTAAGGAATCTCAATTATGAAAAGTAAAATTGTAACTACCCCCTAAAATAGTACAGCAAAAAAAGTAGAAAATTCTCTATGATAAAAGTAAAGGGGATTTAATTATGATAAAAATAACTGAACATCAAATCGTCGCTATTTTAAAAGAAGCTGAAGCGGGTATTCCTGTCAAGGAACTCTGTCGTAAATATGGCATGGGGAATTCAACTTTCTATAAATGGCGCGACAAATACGGTGGTATGGAAACCTCCGATATCAAACGTTTAAAGGAGCTTGAGGCTGAAAACCGCAAGCTTAAACAGATGTTTGCCGAACTGAGCATAAAATCTCAGCTTCAGGAAGAAATCATAAAAAAGCTTTAGTGCCCACAAAGGCACGTAAAACGTGGGCACAGCAACTACAACAAAATCATTCGGTTACCATTGCTATGAGTTGTGCCATTGTTGGCTTAAGCCGTTGTGCTTACTATTATCAACCTAAGTTACCGGATGATTCGGTGATTGTTTCGGTGTTGAATGCTATCACTGACCGGCATTTGCGCTGGGGCTTTCCTAAATGCTTTAATCGTATCAGAAAGCTCGGCTATAAATGGAATCATAAACGGGTGTATCGGGTGTATTGTGAGTTGAAACTTAATCTCAGGGTAAAACGTAAAAAAAGTATCCCCCCACGAACTCCAGAAAAGCTATT
>NZ_FMBA01000039.1 GCF_900094935.1 Gilliamella intestini | reverse complement strand
TCTATATGTGGCTCTACCCGATTTTTTTCGATAGGCTTTTTACGACTGATTTCTTGAAGCGCAAGCTCACCCCCTTGCTCATACAGTTTTTTAAAGCGATAATAACTATCTCGACTGTATCCCATGACTTTGCAAGCTTGTTGAACGTTACCGAGTTGCTTAGCTAATTCTAGTAGTCCTAATTTAGGTTTAATGATTTTGGCGGTTTGATTCATTTCTGACTCTCCTTTTTGTGTTATAAAATAACTTAAATGTCAGATTAAGTAAAGACTATTGCACTTTATTTATTATTAGATTTTATTGCTAACCTGCTCTTTATTTATTAAATAGAAAAAACAGGGCATAGCGCCCTGTGCTGATAATATTTATATTTTTTCATTTAAAGTTACAGACTCTTTTTTATTTCTATTGCAAGGAGTGGATTCCACATAGCACCAGTTGCACTCATAACTGCATCAGCACCATTTTTTATAAATTGATGATAATGTTCACTAGAACTAACTCCACCGACGCCCACAATAGCAAATTTTAGATCCATTTGTTTACGATATTTAGCTAAACGACTCACCATATCTAAACCGGCCCAACGAATTGCATCGCCACAGACACCGCCTTCTTTTCTATTTTCACCTAAAGCAGGGTTTCCTTTAGCATCAACAGGTTTAGCTGATAGAGTGTTGATTGCACTTAAACCGTCGATAATAGAACCTACGCGAGTTAATAAAGAAACGATCCTTTCATCATCAGGGAAATAGGCTAGTTTTAAAATAAGTGGGCGATCAGGAACTGCTGTTTTAATAGCGTTAACAATTCGTTCGACTTTATCTATATCAAAGCAAAGTAGTTTACTTGCTCCTTCGTTCGGGCAACTTAAATTTGCTTCAAGAATAGGTGCATTGGTTTCTTTAACTAATTTTGCGGCTAAAGCATAATCATTTTCTATTTCTCCATTGCTTTGCGTACCTTGAAAACTACCTATAACACATTGTCCATGACCCGCAGATTTTACAGCATCAGCCATATCAGGTTGCCAAACATCAGGCGAAAAAGAGGGAACTCCAAACGAATTGGTTATTGATAATGGTTGATTGTAATTGGTATCGGCTAGCACAGTATCTAAGTTAGATGATAATTTATCGTTAGGATGGACTGACAAAACATTAGGTAATGGATGACATTTATGTAATTTAGTTCTTACCGTCTTATATACACATAAATCAAATCCATAAGCAAAAGCAGCTTTGATATAGTTTGCGTTTAGTAGGGGGCCTGCTGGTTGACCAAATGGTAAATTAACCTCAACATTTAAAAATTTTGAAGATTTTGTTGGGACTTGTTGTGCTTTATCTAATTGCTTGAAAAGTCCAAATGGACCTTGAGCATAATTATCTTCGTAACTTATAGATGGATCATAAAAAGGGGTTAAAGATTTCATACTGTCTCCTGATTGTGCGTATTCTCAACAAAAAATTGATTATTAATGTAATAAAAGAAAAATGGATAGATATGAGGTTTAAAGCCAAAAAAAATCCTCCATAAAGGAGGATTAAAAAATAGAATAAATAAAAAATCGAAAGTTGATTTTAATCTGTTAATTGGTATTACAAACATTCCGATATTCTCTTGCGTTATACTTCAAAATATTTTATCTCAGATAATTTAAAGTTCAACATGAAAATCACAAAAAATATATAACTAAATGAAAAGGTTACAGTGTTTTTTTTTAGATTCTTAATTGTGAGTTTGATAATTAAAGCACAATAAAATATTAAAAATTGACAGAATTTTACTTTATTTATATTGATAATTTTCTAATTAACTAATAAAACTAAAAAATTTTTGTCGAAAAAATGATACTAATCACTATTTACTATTAGTAAAACAGGCATTAATGAAATTAATGTAATTGGATAATAATTATTGTTAATGTTATCATCATTAGTATCTATGAAGATTGAATAATAATGATTAGGTATATAAAAATGAAAAATGAACATATTTTTAGTCCAATAACTCTACCTAATGGCGTTGAACTAAAAAATCGTATAATGATGGCTCCAATGACAACTTGTTCTGGTTTTTATGATGGTTCAGTTACTCAAGATCTAATCGAATATTATCGTGTACGATCTGGTGAAATCGGGACAATTATTGTTGAATGTGGATTTGTTGATAATAAAGGATTAGCTTTCCCTGGCGCTATTGGCTTAGATAGTGATGATAAGATTGAAGGCTTAGCTAAAATTGCTAAAGTGATCAAAGAAAAAGGATCGAAAGCTATTATTCAAGTTTATCATGGTGGAAGAATGGTTGAACCAAAATTAATTGGAGGTCAATCGCCTGTGGGACCAAGTGCAATAGCAGCACCACGCCCTGGTGCAGCAACACCAGTAGCACTAACTGCTGATGAAGTAGATGAAATGATCGATAAATTTGGTCAAGCAGTGCGTCGTGCAATTCAAGCAGGGTTTGATGGCGTAGAAATCCATGGAGCTAATACTTATTTAATTCAACAATTCTATTCTCCTAATTCAAATCAACGAAATGATAAATGGGGTGGAAATCGAGATAATCGTACAAGGTTCCCTCTTGCTATCTTAGATGTTACCCATAACATGGTTAAACAATATGCAACTCCTGAATTTATTGTTGGATATCGTTTTTCACCAGAAGAATTAGAAGTACCAGGAATTCGTTTTGATGATTCTATGTATTTGCTTGAAAAATTAGCTGAAAAGGGGCTTGATTATATCCATTTTTCAATGGGAACAACACTTAGGCCATCCATTGTTGATACACAAGATCCAACGCCATTAATTAAAAAATATGTGGCAATGCGATCTGAAACATTAGCGAAAATCCCTGTTGTTGGTGTCGGAAATGTTGTTAATCAAAGTGATGTAGAAGATGCTATTAATAATGGCTATGATTTAGTTGCGGTTGGTCGCGCTTGTATTGCTTATCCTGATTGGATTGACCGTATTGAAAAAGGTGAGAAGCTTGAACTTTTTATCAATAGTGATAAGCGTGAAGAACTAAATATTCCTGAACCTTTATGGCATTTTTCGCTTGTTGAAAGTTTGATTCGGGATGTGAACCTTAATGTTAAAAAATTCAAACCAGGCAATTATCAAGAAAAAGTTAATGATGAATCTTATGAATTTTTGATTAATGTTGAATTAGGAAATGATTTTATCAAAGATATACAACTCGTTAATGCTAACAACTTTGATAGCGAAGTATTAAATAATTTTACTGAAATTAAGCATCGAATTATTGACTCTAACAGTCCACATGTTGATGCTATTTCTGGCGCAACGACACAATGTGAGGCATTTAAAAAAGCTGTAACTAAAGCGATGGCAAAATCTAATAAAGAAGCAATTATTGCCGAAGGTGGTGATCCTAATGATCGCGCTTTTGATGTTGTGGTTGTTGGTAGTGGCGGAGCAGGGCTTTCTGCGGCGATTCAAGCACATGATCTTGGTGCAAATGTCATTATTATCGAGCAAATGTCTGTGATTGGTGGTAATACTAATAAAGCATCGGCAGGTATGAATGCTGCAGAAACCAAATTCCAAAAACTAAAAGGTATTATAGACAATAAAGAACTCTTTTATAAAGAAACAATGACTGGTGGAAAAAATAAAAATAATCCTGAGTTATTGCGTTATTTTGTTGAAAATGCGCCAAATGCAGTTAATTGGTTAGATGCTAACGGTATTGAATTAAGTGGTATTACCACAACGGGGGGAATGAGCATTGATCGAACTCATCGTCCTGAAAGTGGTGCTGCTGTTGGTGGTTTTTTAATTAGTGGTTTAGTTAAAAATATTAATAAACGTAATATTGAAGTTATGCTTGATATTGCTGTTACTGAAATTGTAACCGAAAACCATAAAGTTATTGGTGTTAAAGTTTCAGAAGAGGATGGTTCAACTCATTTAATAAAAACCAAAGCTGTTATTATTGCAACAGGCGGATTTAGTGCTAATACTACAATGGTTGAAAAATATCGCCCCGATCTTAAAGGATTTGTCACTACCAATCATAAAGGGGCAACTGGTTCTGGTATTATGCTATTAGAGAAATTAGGCGCAGGAACTGTTGATATGGGTGAGATACAAATTCATCCAACAGTTGAACAAACAACATCATATTTAATTTCTGAATCTATTCGTGGTGGTGGTGCAATATTGGTATCGCAAAAAGGTCAACGATTTGTTAATGAACTTGATACAAGAGACAACGTTTCAGCTGAAATTATCAAATTACCTGAACATTATGCTTATATCCTATTTGATCAACAAGTTCGAGATGAAAATAGATCTGTTGAAGAATATGTTTCAAACGAACTTGTAAGTCAAGCAAATACGCTTGAGGAATTAGCACAAAAACTATCAATTGATAGTAAAACATTAGCGAAAACGGTTGAACGCTACAATCAATTTGTGACAGCTAAACACGATGAAGACTTTGGCCGAACTACTGGCATGCGTCATCCAATTCAAAAAGGACCTTTTTATGCAATAAAAATTGCACCAGGTGTCCATCATACAATGGGAGGGGTAACAATTAACACTCAAACACAAGTATTAGATGCTGATAAACAGGTAATCCAAGGTGTATTTGCAGCTGGTGAAGTTGTGGGCGGTGTACATGGTGCTAATCGTATTGGTGGTAATGCTGTTGCCGATATCATTATATTTGGTACGCAAGCAGGTAAAAAAGCGGCTGATTATATTAAACATTAATTTGTGATAACTCTGTGAGCTTTGTTTAGCATGGTAAATGCAAACTATGAATATACTCAACATTTAATGGGAACAACGGTTTCATTAATGCTTTTAGAGCCTAATGAAACCGCAGTGCAAAGTGTTTTTGAGACCATAAAAATACTTGAGTACAAACTAACTGTTAACAGACCGTTATCCGAAGTTATGTCAATTAATTTAGCTGCTGGGCAACATCCCGTTACAGTAAGTAGACCTGTTTTTTCTTTGATTGAACAAGCTCAAAAGGTAAGCTTACACTTTAATAGCTGTTTTAATTTAGCTATTGGTCCTTTAGTTAAACTTTGGAAAATTGGCTTCCAAGGCGATCAAGTTCCTTCTGTAAAATTAATTAAACAACAACTTTTATTAACAGATCCTAAAAATATTGAACTTGATGCAAATAAACATACTGTTTTTTTAAAAAAAACAGGAATGGAAATTGACTTAGGTGCAATTGCTAAAGGATATATTGCTGATGTTATCAAATCGATTTTACTTCAATATCAAGTTTACAAAGGGATCATTAATTTAGGTGGTAATGTATTTGCGTTGGGGTCATCTTTAACAGATGATAACGGCTATTGGCATATTGGGCTTCGAAAACCATTTTCAACGGATGATAAGTTATCAGGTGTAATTAAAGTTATAAATAAGTCGGTTGTCACATCAGGAATTTATGAGCGATTTTTTATACAAAATGGTCATCTTTATCATCACATATTCGATCCACAAACAGGCTATCCATTAGATAATGAATTAGAAAGCGTGACTGTAATTTCAGATTCTTCTTTAGAAGGTGATATTTATTCTACGGTTTTTTATGGATGGGGACTTGATAAAAGTAGGGAATATTTGCAAAAGCATCCAAATTTATCAGCCATATTTTTGTTAAAAAATAAAACAATAGCATTGGTAAATCCTAATAATTTTATTTTTCAAAAAAGTGATAAACAATACACAATAAAACTAAATTAAACATAAATATAGCAACAAAAAGCTGTCAAGAAACATATTGATTTTATTGAAGTTTTTTGAGTTTTATTTTGATGTATTTTAATTAAAAGACAAGCAATTCTAAATAAAAATGGTTAGAAAAGCTATTGATTCTATTAGGTTTTTATTTTTTCAAAAGAATAAACTTAATAAATAATCAAATAAAAAATAGAATTAAATCTTAACTTATTAAAAATATTTAAATTCAAAAGGAAAATACTATGAACGTAGTAAAAAAACCGCCAGTAAAATGGCTACCGCTCATCATTATTGCGGCAATTTCTGCAGTACTTTGGTTGTATGTGACTCCTCCTGAAGGTATCAGCCAACAAGGTTGGCAAACCAGTATTATTTTTGTGGCTACTATTGCCTGTATTGTGGCCGAAATAATGCCAATTGGAGCTATTGGCTTATTGGCAATTACCGTTTTTGCTGTATTAAGGCCATCTGGTGCAGATACAAATGCGGCAGCTATTGAAATCGCCTTAAGCGAATTAAATAGTAGCCTTATTTGGTTGATTGTTATAGCTTTTATGATTGCTCGAGGCTTTATTAAAACAGGGCTAAGTAAACGCATAGCCTATTATCTTGTTAAAATTTTAGGAAAAAATACATTAGGACTTGCTTATGGTTTATCTGTTACTGATATTGCATTGGCACCAGCTATTCCAAGTACAACAGCACGTGCTGGCGGTGTTATTTATCCAATAGCGGAAGCGCTAGCAATCAATTTTAAATCAAATCCTAAGGATGAATCAAGAAACCGCATAGGCACTTTTTTAATGCTAACAATTAGTCATGTGAACGATATCACCTCGGCAATGTTTTTAACGGCATTTACTGGTAACTTATTGGCAGCTAAATTAGTTACAACATCATTAAATATTACATTAGGATGGGGGCAATGGTTTGTTGCAGCCATTGTGCCATGCTTAGTTTCATTTGCCGTGATTCCTTTAGTTATTTATTTCTTAACTAACCCAGAACTAAAAAAAACACCAGAAGCCCCTAGACTAGCGGCAGATGAATTAAAAAAAATGGGTCCAATTACCATTAAAGAAATCATTATGGGTGGCACTGTCGTTCTATTATTGGTGCTCTGGATTTTTGGCAAAAGATTTGGTATTGATTCAACAGCTACAGCCTTTATTGGTTTAACTATTTTAATTTTAAGCGGTGTATTAAGCTGGGATGATATTAAAGGTGAAAAAGCTGCTTGGGACACATTAATATGGTTTGCTGCGCTACTTATGATGGCAGACCAAGTGGATAAACTTGGTGTAACAAAATGGTTAGGCGACACTATAGGTGGTGCAGTGCAAGGATACTTAGGTCAAAGTAGTTGGGTATTTGTAATAATTGCTTTAAGTGTTGCTTATGTTTATTTACATTACTTTTTTGCTAGCGGAAATGCCCATATTTCAGCTCTATTTCAAGTATTCTTACTTGTCGCTATCGCACTAGGTGTACCACAATTAATTGCTATCTTTTCATTAGTAATTTGTACTAATTATTTTGGCTCTATTACTCAATTTGCTAATGCAAGAAACCCATTATTATTTGCTGAAGGCTTTGTTCCCGTAAAAACATGGTGGAAAGTAGGGTTCATTTGTAGTGTTGTTAATTTAGTAATTGTTTTTACTGTTGGTATTTCATGGTGGAAGATTATTGGTCTTGGTTAATAACAAGCAGATAATGATATTTTTAATTATTGTTTATACCGCCAATTTGGCGGTATTTTTATATATAAAATAGAATTTATAGCTAATTAACTAATTCAATTGATAGTTTCCAATCATTAATTGCTTTCCAATATTTTTTTTCTTGTTCTAAATCAAGCAATATTAATTTATTATTTTCAACAAATTCATGGTTAATTTCTAAAGTCACTTTAGTTAGTTTATTTTTTAATAATTTTAGACGAAATGCCTGTAAATCAATTTCTGAATTTCGCTGATTATTGATGAGTATAGATAATCTTAGGATTTGCATTAGCGGTATTATATGTTTGTATTCAAATAAACTAAAATAAGGTATAGCATCAATATTGATCGACTTTCTATGGTAACGAACAAGCGTAGATAATAGTAATTGTTGTTCTTCATTGAACCCTGGTAAATTACTATTTTTTAAAATATAACTTGAATGTTTATGAATTGATGAAAAGTTAATTGTTAACCCCACTTCATGTAACAAGGCAGCCCAATATAAAATGGATTCAATATTAGGCGGAATTGTAATTGGTGCTTGTTGTTGCCATTGTGAGAAAAAATATTTTGCAGTTTTAACAACTTGTTTTGCATGGCGTTGATCTATGTTGTAATGTTCTGAAAGCGATTGTGCCGTGTTTTGTCTAATATCTTGGCAATTAGGACCGCCAATTAATTCGTAAAATATGCCTTCTCGTAATGCACATGGGCTAAATTGTAAAGCCTCTAGACCCAATGCATTAAAAATGCCACTAAATATAGCTAGCCCACTAACAAATACGTTTTTCCTTTCTTGGGATAGTGAAGGATAGTTGATATCGTGAAAGGATTCAAATTCTAAAATATAACCAATTAAATCATCAAGCCTTTTAGGCGTAATAATGCCATCACAGACACCAAGATCTAATAATATTTGATAAATCGATTTTATGGTTCCTGATGTACCAAATGCGACAGTAATATTTAATTTTTTTATGGTATTAACCATACCTTCAATTTGCTGTTCTGCAGCAAGTTTTGCTCGTTGAAAAGAGACCACATTAATTTTTTGGTCATGAAAAAACTGTTTTGTATAAGTGACACAACCCATGGGGCGACTAGCGACTATCAAAGGTTTTAAATCATTTCCTTTTCCTATTGCAATTTCAGTTGATCCTCCGCCGATATCTATTACGAATTTTGTATCAGTTGAGGATGTTGATTCCGCAGTCATTGTGCCTAAATAGACAAGACGAGCTTCTTCTTGACCTGAAATAATTTCAATAGGGAAAGGAAATACTTTAGCCGCAGCCATTAAAAACTTCTGTTTATTTTTTGCTACTCTTAATGTATGAGTTGCAACAACTCGAACGTGTTCTTGTGGGAATCCATTTAATCGCTCAGCAAATAGTGCAAGGCACTGTGCTCCTCGCATTATGCTTGATTCACTTAGTTCATTATTAACATTAAGCCCTGTTGCTAGATGTATATTTTTTTTATTTTTATAAATTACCTGTATCGCATCATTAATCACACGAATAATTACCATATGAAAGCTATTTGAACCAAGATCGACTACTGCATACTCATTGAATTTTTTCATTTTAAAGTCCTTATTCAAATGATTCTATCTGTTTCAAATAATCATAAATAGCATATTGAGCCCTGTTTTTTTTCTTATTACCTCTTTGAACATAATTATTAGTTGCATCTTTATCAATAATGCGAGCTTTTACATTATCATTGCATTGAATATGAAAAATATTATGAATAGTTGATTTTATTATTGGATCGAAGATTTTTACTCCCACTTCAATACGATTATCTAGGTTACGAGGCATCCAATCAGCAGAAGAAATATAAGTATCTTTTTTCCCATCATTTTCAAAAATATACACACGAGCATGTTCTAAAAACTGATCAACAATACTTATCACAGTAATGTTTTCGCTTAAATTTGAAATTTGTGGTACCAAAACACAAGTTCCTCTTACTACCATTCTAATTTTTACACCAGCGCAAGATGCACGATATAATTGATCTATCATATCTTTGTCGGTTATTGCATTGAGCTTTAAATAGATACCTGCGGCTTTACCTGCTTTAGCATTATTTATTTCTCGTTGGATAAATTCATAAAATCTCAATCGGGTATTTTGTGGGGACACAAGTAAATGATGGAAAGAAACTGGTTTAAATGGGTTTTCAATAAAATTAAATACATTTTTAACTTCATCTGTAATTACAGGATCTGCAGTTAATAACGAAAAATCGGTATAAATTCTTGCAGTCCTTTCATTAAAATTACCTGAACCAATATGGGCGTAACGAACAATTTCGCCATTTTCTTTACGATCAATCAAAAATAATTTGGCGTGGATCTTTAGTTTTGGTTGTGAATAGATAACTTTAATTCCACTACTAATTAATCGTTTTGCCCATTTTATATTTGCCTCTTCATCAAACCTTGCCTGTAATTCAACAACTACAGTGACCTTTTTACCATTATTGGCTGCATTAATTGCTGCGTGAATAAAACGTGAGTCTTTCGCGACTCGATAGATATTCATGCGAATATGTGTAACAGATGGATCAAACGAAGCCTGACGCATAATTTCTAGTACGTGTCCAAAAGAGTAGTAGGGATAATAAAGCAATACATCTCGATCTTTAATCGCATCAAACGAATTACGAAATTGTTTAAATCGATTATAACTTAGACTAGTAATTTTTTTATTTAACAGCCTTTTTTGTCCAAAGTCAGGAAATTTCACAAGATCTTTAAAATTAGGATAACGACCTCCAGGCATTGCATCTTGTTC
Source organism: Gilliamella intestini (assembly GCF_900094935.1). GTDB lineage: Bacteria > Pseudomonadota > Gammaproteobacteria > Enterobacterales > Orbaceae > Gilliamella > Gilliamella intestini. The sequence goes on along the minus strand of NZ_FMBA01000039.1, from coordinate 9,109 downwards.
GGTTAATCGTAACTTATTGATCAATAATTCAAATAAGGCGTTGGGCATGTCTTTTTGATAAGTAAAACGTACGGGCTGTGCTGTTAAGCGCTGTTTTAAGCCTTGAGACATAAGTTCAAGCAAGCTATCTAACTCAGTATTTAATTCGTATTCCGCATCTCTGTTGATATTAATTGAATAAGCATTTAATTCTTTAGCATCAAAAAACTCTTTAAAAATGTCAGATAAACAGTAGCGCAATATGTTATCTAGAAAAATAATAGATTTATTTTTAGTTGATACTTCTGACGGTAATAATACAAAACGAGGAATATTATCTGTTGGTAGTTCAAGCAGTGCATAACTGATGTTATCTTCACAAATAATTTCTACTGCCAAATAAGCATGGTCATCTTTTAAAAATTGAATAAGTTCGGTATGACTATCGAGTAAGATAGGAGTGATGTATTGTCTAAGATTTTTTTTATAATAATTTTTTATCCAGTTTTCTTGATACGATGAAAGTTGCCTTTCATTAATTAGGAAGATTTGATTCCTAGCCATTTCTAATAACAATTCATTATAAAGCTGATCAAATTGCAGTTCTAATTGAATAACTTTTTGATTTACTTGTCGTAATAATTTTTTAGCATTAGATGAAGAATGAACTTGTTCTTGCTCAATAAGTACATATTTTTTTAAGTTAGCAAACTGTACTTTATAAAATTCATCAAGGTTACTTGAGTATATACCCAAAAAATGTATTCGCTCGATAAGCGGATTACTTTTATCGGCAGCTTCTTGCAAAACTCGCTGATTGAAAGATAACCAGCTAAGCTCTTTAGGTAAATATACTTTTTCTTCAATCATGGTCGTGTTTTAACTCTATCAATAATATTTTATACAGAATAACTTATGTAAATAAAAAAGCTAGCAGGTCGCTAGCTTTTTTTATTTTATATAAAAAATTTAACGTTAAATGCGATGAACCGATGTTGTGTTAGTTGTTCCACTTGGTACCAATGCTCCAGACACCATTACAATAATTTCGCCTTGCTGTAAACCACATACTTTTACAGCCATCTCTTTACCTAAACGATAAAAATCGTCCGTTGAGTTAATTGAATCAATCAAAATAGGTTCCACGCCTTTAGTTACAGCTAATTGATTAACTGTTTTTTGACTTGATGAAAGTGCTAAAATACGAGCTCTAGGGAAGTAATGACGGACTTCACGAGCAGATTTACCACTGCGAGTTGCAACCACAATTAATGGAGCATTTAAGCGTTCAGCGATTTCTACAGCACCACAACAAACTGCTGAGGTTATACTTAATTTTTCATCTTTTGATGTTAATTCTAACGAAGCAGGAATTGTTTTGTCTGTGCGTTTACAGATAGTTGCCATGACATTGACTGTTTCAAGCGGATATTTACCTTTAGCGCTTTCACCTGAAAGCATAACAGCATCTGTTCCGTCAATAATAGCGTTAGCCACATCACCCGCTTCAGCACGAGTAGGGCGTGGGTTTTTAATCATTGAATCAAGCATTTGTGTTGCGGTAATAACTGGTTTTGAAGCTTTATTACATTTTTTGATCATCATTTTTTGAGCAAAAATAACTTCTTCAACCGCAATTTCAACACCTAAATCGCCACGAGCAACCATTATACCATCAGAAGCTTCAAGAATTTCATCAAAGTTATCTAAACCTTCTTGATTTTCGATTTTAGAAATGATTTTAATGTCTTCTCCACCGTGAGCTTTTAAGTGAGCACGAATATCTTCAACATCAGAACGTTTACGAATAAATGATGCAGCAATAAAGTCAACACCTTGTTCACAACCAAAAATAAGGTCGTTTTTGTCTTTTTCTGCAAGCGCTGGTAACTTAATTGAAACACCCGGTAAATTGATACCTTTGTTTTCACCAAGATCACCATTATTTAAAACCGTACAGATAACTTCGTTACCTTTGATTTCTTTAACGTCCATGGCAATTAAACCATCATCGACAAGTACACGATTGCCAGGTTTTAGGTCATGAGCAAAGCCATCATAAGTTACAGCTACTCGCTGGGCATTTCCAACGACGGTTTTATCTGTGGTAAAGGTAAATGTTTGACCTGCCACAAGTGATACATCATTACCGCCTTCTAACTTTATGGTACGAATTTCAGGTCCTTTAGTATCTAGCATAATAGCAGCTTTTAAACCTGTTTCTTGCATCACTTCGCGTAAATTTTTAATACGGTTGCCATGTTCTTCATAATCGCCATGAGAAAAATTTAAACGCATAACATTCATGCCTGCATTTAATAATTTTGCTAACATTTCTTTTGATTCAGATTTTGGCCCAATAGTACAAACAATTTTTGTCTTTTTCATAATATTATCTACTAATAGTTAAGGTTAATGTTTAGATTTTAAATAAACTGAGTTTGCGCAAAAAAAAACCAATGCTGACGCATTGGCATATAAAAAGGTATAAGTACCTGATGGAGGACACTTTTTTTACATACAATATTTGAAAAATTAACTATTTTCATCAAAATTTTTTATCCTTTAAAAACTAAGTATATTATAGCCTTAACTAGATTTTAAATAAAGTTTTTTATCATTAACTGGGATTGCCTTTGATGAAAATTAAGAAGAGAAACATATTGGCTTTGATATTTGTTTATAAGATGTTTCTAAATGGGTTACATTAGATCTTTGAGTTGATAAATAAGTTCATTTTCCTGATTCTTTAAAGTTAACTGTCCCTTATTCAAGCTTACTGTTGCCCCCTCTGTTATTAGTTTTGTGATAATACCATCTAATTTATCTAGCTGATTATCATTACAAATCATTTTAGTCATACCAACATTAGGAGCTTTGATTTTTTCGTTTTCCAATGTCACTTTAGCAACAAATCTATTACACATTTTTCCAATAACGTTCATGTTTTCGCCAAACTCTATTTCAGCTTCGTTATCAACAGGAACATCTTGCCCATTTGCTTTTATTAGCACAAAACGATGGTGAGTAAGATCTTCTGCTTTTATTTTATTAGTTTCACCACAGCCAGACAAAATTAAAGCACTAGCAAATAGCGTTGTGGTAAGTATTAATGTCTTTTTCATATTAACTCCTAATGATAAGTAAAGTTTGTTATAATTAATCTTATAGAAAATTTCATGAGATTTATTTTACTCTTTATGTTATTTGAACAGCAATTAAAATTTTTAGAATCAATGACTTTCTTGGATAAAAATAAAATTTTAAAATCGTCTAAAAACGGCAAGAATATAGTTAAAATTGATTTAGATATAACTCAAGCAGTGTTACATTATCAAACTAGATTAAAATCGTTACCCAAGAAGATTGATTTTCCACATAATTTACCTGTTGTTGAAAAAAAACGGGTGATTTTTGATGCAATTAATCATCATCAAGTTGTTATCATCGCTGGCGAAACAGGTTCAGGAAAAACTACACAAATTCCTAAAATCTGTTTAGAATTAGGGTTAGGAGTAAAAGGGTTTATAGGTCATACTCAACCAAGGCGACTCGCTGCCCGATCAGTGGCTAATCGCATAGCTGAAGAGTTAAAAACTGAAATAGGGCAGTTAGTAGGTTTTAAAGTTAGATTTTCAGATCATATTAGTGATACAACACTAATCAAATTAATGACTGATGGCATATTGCTTGCAGAAATTCAAAAAGATAAGCTGTTATTACAATATGATACCATTATTATTGATGAAGCGCATGAACGTAGTTTAAATATTGACTTTATTCTTGGTTACCTTAAACAATTATTACCGAAGCGTCCTGATTTAAAAGTTATAATAACATCAGCAACGATTGATGTTGAACGATTTTCAAAACATTTTAATCAAGCACCCATTATTGAAGTATCAGGGCGAACTTATCCCGTTGAAGTTAGGTATCGCCCACCGATATTGGATAACGATAATGATTCAAACAATAAAAATAGTGATTTTCAACACATTATTGATGCAATTGATGAGCTGTCAGCAGAAAGCTCTGGCGATATACTGATTTTTTTAACAGGTGAAAGAGAGATTCGAGATCTTGCTGATACATTGAATAAATTAGATCTTCGTCATACAGATATTTTACCTTTATATGCAAGATTATCAGCATCTGAGCAAAATCGAATTTTTCAATCACACACTAAAAGGCGAATAGTTCTAGCTACTAATGTGGCAGAAACCTCTTTAACTGTACCTGGAATTAAGTATGTTATTGATCCTGGCTTAGCTAGAATTAGTCGCTATAGTTACCGTACTAAAGTTCAGCGTTTGCCCATTGAACCCATATCCCAAGCATCAGCTAACCAACGCAAAGGACGGTGTGGGCGGACTTCTGATGGTATTTGTATACGTTTATATGATGAACAAGATTTTTTGTCACGTCCTGAATTTACTGAACCTGAAATTTTGCGAACCAATTTAGCATCAGTGATATTACAAATGACTTCTTTAGGCTTAGGTGATATTGCTGCATTTCCTTTTGTTGAAGCACCTGATTCGAAATATGTTCGTGATGGTATCCGATTATTAGAAGAACTTGGCGCAATATTTACAAAGCATCATCAATATCATTTAACCCAAATAGGAAAAATTTTAGCGCAATTACCAATTGATCCAAGATTGGCCAGAATGCTTGTTGAAGCAAGGCAATTAGGTTGCATCAAAGAAATCATGATAATTACTGCAGCTTTATCGATTCAAGATCCAAGAGAAAGACCTTTTGATAAACAACAAGCTTCAGATGAAAAACATCGTCGTTTTATTGATAAGGAATCAGATTTTATTTCTTTGATTAATCTATGGAATTATATTGAAGAACAGCAAAATATATTATCAGGAAACCAATTTAGACGATTATGTCAAAAAGAGTTTCTAAATTATCTTCGTATTCGAGAATGGCAAGATGTTTATACACAAATAAGACAAACGATAAAACAATTGGCTTTTCCTATAAATAGTCAATTAGCTGATTATCGTTCACTTCATATAGCTTTATTGAGTGGTCTACTATCCCATATCGGTATGAAAGATCTTGAAAAAAACGAGTATATTGGTGCTCGTAATATTAAATTCGCAATTTTTCCTAATTCAGCTCTTTTTAAAAATCAGCCTAAATGGTGTATAGCTAGTGAATTGGTTGAAACAAGTCGCTTATGGGGAAGAACTGTCGCTAAGATAGATGCTGGATGGATTGAATTGATAGCAAAACATCTGGTTAAGTATAGTTATAGTGAACCAAGATGGTCAAAAAAGCAGGGAACCACAATAGCAAACGAAAAAGTAACTTTATTTGGGTTGCCAATTGTTACTAATAGAATAGTAAATTACAGTAAAATTGATCCTATTTTAAGTCGCACTCTGTTTATTCGGCATGCATTAGTTGAAGGTGATTGGTTAACAAATCATAAATTTTATAAGCAAAATCAAAAATTGATTACTGAAGTTGAAGGGTTAGAGCATAAATCACGTCGCCAAGATATTTTAATTGATGATGATGAATTATTTGATTTCTATGATAAACGCATAGATAAATTCGTTATTTCATCTAGACATTTTGATAAATGGTGGAAGCAGAAACAAAAATCTGATCCTGATTATCTTAATGTACAAAAAGAGATGCTGATCAGGCAATCAGCACAATTAATTAATTTAAATGATTTTCCTGATTTCTGGTATCAAGATCATTTTAAGCTAGCACTAAGTTATCAGTTTGATATTGGTCATAACCGTGACGGTGTCACTATAAAAATTCCACTTGATATCTTAAACCAAATTAAAAACAAGGAATTCGATTGGCAAGTGCCAGGTTTTAGAAAAGATTTAATAATTGCACTAATCAAATCATTGCCTAAATCATTACGACGTAATCTTGTCCCAGCACCAAATTATGCAGATGCATTTTTAGGTAGGGTAGATACCACAGAAAAACCGCTTCTTGAATGCTTAGAAAATGAATTTTATAAAATGACTGGTGTGAAAATTACATCAGAAAATTGGCAATTAGAACAAGTCCCTGAACATTTAAAAATGAATTTTAGTATTATTGATAGTAATAATAACGAAATTGCTTCAAGTAAAGATATTGATATGCTAAAACAGCAACTCAAAACTCAACTTCAACAAGCTTTATCATCTATTACTATTAATAAAAAAGATAACTCAATTGAGCAAAATAATTTAACAGATTGGACATTTGGAAAACTTCCTGATGTTTATGAAGAAAAACAAAAACAAAAAAACTATACTGTTAAGGCTTATCCAGCAATTATTGATAATCAAAATTCCGTAAGTATAAAGTTAGTTGATAATCAATCAGAGCAACAAAGATTAACTAAATTAGGTTTAAGACGCTTATTAATGCTTAATATTCCTTCTCCAATCAAATATTTACATGAAAAATTACCCAATAAATCAAAATTAAGTTTATATTTTAATTCGTTTGGTAACGTGTTAATGCTTATTGATGATTGTATCGCTTGTGGTATTGATTATTTAATTGAAACAAATAATAAAGCAATTCATTCAACTGATGATTATCAGCAATTACTTGATTATACTAAAACTCATATTAATGAAATAGTTGTTGATATTGCTAAGCAAGTCGAATCAATACTAACTTTGAATTTTAGCATTAATAAAAAGTTAAAAGGGCGCGTTGATTTATCTTTAGCATTTGCCTTGTCAGATATTAAACAGCAGCTTAATAAATTAGTTTATAAAGGATTTGTTGCTCAATCAAGTTATAGAAGATTGAATGATATCCCTCGATATTTAGTTGCAATTGAGAAAAGAATTGAAAAATTATTTCAAAATATGGCAAGAGACAGACAATCAATGAGTATTATAGAAGATGTTCAGAATCAGTATGATAATTGGATTAATAGTTTACCAAACAATCAACGATCAGACACTAAAGTGATAGATATCCGTTGGATGATTGAAGAATTAAGGGTAAATCTATTTGCTCAGCAATTAGGTACACCATATCCCATTTCAGCAAAACGTATTAAGCAACAAATCGATACGGTAAAATCAGTATTACAATAATCAAATAAAAAATATTTTATTCGATAAAAAAGAGGGCGCATATGCGCCCCATTATCTATGTAAATTAACGATAAAGATCAACAAAAACAGTTATGTTTGGACCATTTGAATCATGAGCAATTCGAGCTATATGATAATATTTAGCACCCGCATCAATAGCTCGTTTACCAGCCTGATAAGAAATTTCTTGATCAGTAACATAGTATCCTCTAAACTTTATTGTATCAAATGCAACCATTTTTGCTGCCGTTGCATCATTCAATTCTTGAATTTTTCGTCCATCAGGAAGTGTGACAGTGTAACGATTAACGTGTTGAGGTTCTGATACTGGAGTAGCTTCAGATTTAGTGGTACTAGTCGATATAGAAGTTTCAGGTTTGTTACTTGGCTGATCAATAACTTTTACTTTATTATTAAATTTATCCGCATAAAATTTTTCATTAAAAGCTGAAGGAGAATAATAACCAGGTTTTTCTACCTGCATAGCCGCATCACCACCTTTCGCTAGAGCTTGTTGGCCTGCTTCAGAGTCATATGGAATTGCATCCTCGGGTTGAAGTTTACGTTCAGGTGCATCTTTCTTAAACAAATAAGCCGCAACTTGTATATTACTACCTAATTCACTACGTGAATCAATATAATAAGCATAAGCACCTTTTGATGAGGCTTCTTTAGCAACAGCCTGATTTATATCATATTCATTAGGAAAATATCCACGAATACGAACAATATTAAAAGGTTCTAAACGGATTGCTTTAGACTTTGGATATTCATATATACCTTCAAATTTACGCAAATTTTCAACTTGTTCTTCTGCTTTTGGGGCATCAGCTTTATATAATTTAGCGTAAACAATGCGTAAAGTATCATTAGAGGGGCTAATATTGGTTGTAGTTATAAAAAAGGAAGCTGCACCTTCTTTATCTGCAGCTTTTGACATAGCTAAAACATAATCACTATCAGTATAAAATGCACCACGAATAGTTATGCTCTTAAACGACTGTAAATCTTTAGCTTGTTGCTCAGTTAGTTGTTGAGCCGCAAACGAGGAAAAAGAGACTGCTAGAGCCATAGTTCCTAAAATAAATGTTTTCTTTAAACTTGTCATACATTAAGACCTTACAATAAATTATTGTGATTATTTTAACATAAATAAATTTAATTACCTAAATTCATCAAAGCATTTAAATCTTTAATAAATATATGTTTTCCTTTAGCTGATAAAATATTTTGCTCTTGTAATTTAGTTAAATTTCTACTCACTGTTTCAATTGTTAAACCTAAGTAGTTAGCAATATCAGCACGATTCATCATGAGCTTAATATTTAATGAAGAATGTCCTTTTTGTTCATAACGTCGATAGAGAGAATAAATAAAAGTCGCAAGTCTTTCATCTGCTTTTTTCTGTGAATAGCATAATACCAATTTTTGATAATTATAAATATCGGAGCTTAGTAAATTAAATATCATATCCCTAACATTTTTTTGTGTATCAATTAGCGACATTAATTCATCATAATAAAGTTCACAGACAAGAGTATTACTAAGAGCTTGAATATTATTGTTATATTTCTTTGTTGAAATTGAATCTAAACCAACAATATCACCAGGTAAATAAAGGCCATTAATTTGTTGGTAATTATCTGAAGTTGTGACAAAAGTTTTTAATGCACCTGAATGTATAATATAAAATTTTGTAAAAGGTATATTTGCTGTAACTAGTATTTCATCTTTGGCATAAGGCATTTTTCGATCTAATATATTACCTAAATTATTATTAAGTAACCTAGGAATACAAAGAGAACTTATACTACATAATTCACATGGGACGGAATAGCTTTTTGAACGTAATGTCTTAAAAATATTTTGCATAGAATAGAAAAGTATAATCATATGTACTAGGCGATTAGGTTATCATATTTTATGAATAAAACAAAAATTACTCACTATTATTTGATTGTTTAATAATGTTAACTAGTAGGAACCAATAATAAGAAAACAATTTCATAACACTACGCATTATTTAACATAATATATATTAT
>NZ_FMBA01000110.1 GCF_900094935.1 Gilliamella intestini | reverse complement strand
AGGGACGAATGGATCCCCTGAAACTGATGCTGCAAAATATTTTGGGCAAGAGCGACAGTATTGGACAAAAGATCCTATAGAATTTAATGGTAATAAAGTTTACCAACGAGATGATTTGTTTGATCCGAATTTGATGACAACTTGGACAGATAAAGGCAAAATAATTAAAGGCACAAATTTAGAAAGAATGGCTACTGGTCGAGCACCTATTGGTCATGATGGAAATTCGATTAATTTACACCATATGACACAAAATCCAAATGGAGCTATTGCTGAAGTTACGCAAACATTTCATCAACAAAATAAGTCTGTGATTCATGTTAATCCTAATACTATTCCTTCGGGAATTAATAGAGGTGAGTTTAATAAATGGAAAATTCAATATTGGATCGAGCGAGCAAAAACATATAGGTAAAAAAATATGAATGAAATAACAAAAAATGTACTAATTGAATTCATCAATAAAAACAAAAATATAGTTAATTTCGGTTCTCCAGAAGATGCTGTTGATGAATCATGGATTTTAAAAGCTGAAAAATACTTGGGTTTTCCTTTAACTAATTCTTATAAATGGTTTTTACGTGAATACCGTGGTGGTGAAATATGCGGAGAGGAAATATATAGTATTTACGGATTAGATTTTGAATCAGTTAATGGTGGAGATATTGTTTATCATCATATCATTGATATGAAAAGTAATATCATAAAAAAAACACAACTTGTTGTTAGCCAAACAGATTTTGGTGATGTATATTATTTTGATTATACTAAATTTGATAATGAGGAATGTCCAATATACATTATGTTTCCATCTGCTGAATGTAAGTTTTATGCTACTAATTTTTATGAATTCTTATATAAAAGAATTAAAGATTATCTATAGGCTATATTTTTTAATTCGTAAATCAAGCTATTCATCAGCTTGCTCTACTCTGTTTTAATGATAACACGGTAACCTACATAAAAGCATCTGCTCTAGCCACTGTTCCTTAATGGTTATCTGAGGTTTGGGGCTAGTTTTGTGCTTTGTAATGCACTATCCACGGTATAAAACTATTTAATAGATTGTGGTATCGGTGCGTTGTCTGTGGTTAATTTTAGCGTAGAATATGTCTCAGCCATAGTTAACCCCGAAATAGTGAAATTGAAAACCAAAAAGGAGAACACTACTACTTAAGCTATACCCCAACCGGTCAACTGAGTGAAGAAATTGGTTTTGATGGAGTTAAAACGACCTATCATTATAATGATGCCGGTCACT
>NZ_FMBA01000086.1 GCF_900094935.1 Gilliamella intestini | reverse complement strand
TTGTTTTTTGCAGAATGATTATAACTCACATTATGCCGTCTAAAAAATAATTACGAAAGATCAACACGCCCTAATTACATTACTATCTAATAAATATAATTCATTTTTTCTTATTTTTTTATATGCAAAGTACAATACACAAATTTATTTATAAAATTAATATTGAAGATAAAAGCCGAGTAGATTCGTGGTATTGCTAGCAATAAAACGTTATAATCAAGTTTTTATTTATCTAAAATCATATGGTCTAAAGATTGTGCAAATTTGTTAACAATCAAATGGTAATAAGTATATACTTAATTGCTTTTTAATTTATCAAAACACTATCTAGCTTTACAAGTAAAATATTTTGTTTAGTTAATAAGTTAAATAATTAAAATCAGTTAAGTATGTCAATAATACAAAAGTATGAGGTTTATTTTTTATGTTTTCTTGGTGGAGTAAAGTTTATTTTTTTCTTATCCAAATGCTGGTAAAACTTTTTGTTAAAAGTAAACCGATTCCTACTGATCCGATAACAGAATTAGACCTTGATATCGATAAACCCATTTTATATGTATTACCTTATAACTCTCAAATCGATTTGATGGTAATTCGGTCACTTTGTTTACAATTTAATTTACCCGATCCATTAATAGGTATCGACATCAACGGAAAAAACGTTCCTGCTTATATCTATATTGACAAAGGTCCTGGCATTTTTGCATCAAATCAACAAAAAAATAAAGCAATTGGTATTTTAAGAGATTATATTTCAGCACATCAACAAAATCATGATCTTGATATTCAAATGTTACCCGTTTCGGTCATGTTTGGGCGTCGACCTGATAAAGAAGGCAAAAAAAAGTTATCACTACAAGTGCTTGGTGCAACCAGTAAATTTTTTAAAATAATGACGTCAGGAAGAGACTGTTATACGCGCTTTTCTCGTACTGTTTCGTTTAAAGATATCGATGTTGCAGAGCAAGACCTTTCAATGTTAGCCCATAAGTTGGCACGAGTTGCGCGTATTCATTTTGCCAAACAACGTATGGCTTCAATTGGCCCTAAGCTTCCGGTTCGTCAAGCAATGCTCAATAATTTACTCAAAAAGCAAGTAATTTCAGAAGCAATACAAGAAGAAGCCAAAAGTAAGAATATTAATCTTGATAAAGCGAAAAAAAATGCATTAGCTAATTTGAACGAAATTGCCGCTAGTTTTTCTTATCGTATGCTTAGAGTGACTGATTTTGTCCTTACTTGGGCGTGGCATCGACTTTATCAAGGACTAAAAGTGACCAATGCCGATCCTGTTCGTGAATTGGCACAAAATGGTCATGAAATTGTCTATGCACCTTGTCACCGTAGCCATATGGACTACTTATTATTATCTTATGTGCTTTATCGACAAGGTTTAGTTCCGCCACATATTGCTGCAGGTATTAACCTAAACTTTTGGCCTGCAGGTCCTATTTTTAGACGATTAGGCGCGTTTTTTATTCGCCGTTCATTTCGAGGTAATAAACTCTACACATCTGTTTTTCGTGAATATTTAGCCGAGTTATTTATTCGTGGTTATGCTGTTGAGTATTTTGTTGAAGGTGGGCGCTCTCGTACAGGTAGGTTACTCGATCCTAAAACGGGGATGTTAATGATGACCATTCAAACATTATTGCGTGGTGATGCAAGACCAATTACTGTTGTTCCTGTTTATATTGGTTATGAGCATGTACTAGAAGTCGCAACCTATGCCAATGAACTACGAGGCGCTAAAAAAGAAAAAGAGAGTTTGTGGCGAACTATCAAAGCATTTTTAAAACTAAAAAAATTAGGGTTTGGTTACGTTAACTTTGGTCAACCTATTCCATTAAATCAATTTCTAAACCAACATGTTCCAGAATGGCGAGATGCTATCGAAGCAACAGGTACCCAACGTCCACAATGGTTAACACCAACAACCAACTTACTTGCTAAACAGATTATGGAGCATATCAATTCATCAGCAGCAATTAATGCAATGAACTTATGTTGTTCAATCTTATTAGCAGCTGAACAGCGAGCTTTAACCAAAGCCAGACTTTTAGAACATATTGATTATCTAATAAAATTATTAAATGCCATTCCTTATTCAAATTTAATTACTATTCCAGAGCAAACAGCAGAAGAATTATTTGAACATGCCAAAGATATGGGCAAATTCATTATTACTACTGATGAAGCGGGGGAAATGGTTGGTCTTACAAACGAACAAGCAGTGTTAATGACTTATTATCGCAATAATATTCAGCATTTACTGATTATTCCTGCCATCATAGCCAGAATTATGATCAAACATAACCAAATTTCACCTGATGAAGTTTTACAACAAGTAAAATTACTTTTCCCTTTAATTAAATCAGAGTTATTTCTTTATCATAATGAAGAACAACTTACTGAATATGTAAATAAAATTATTAATGCGTATGCTGAATTAAACTTTATCAACTATTCACACGATAAATTAACATTAAATAATTTAAAAATGTCCAGATTACAATTAATTGCGGCATCATCTAAAGATACTCTGCAACGTTATGCTATTGCGTTTTCTTTATTACAAAAAGAACCAACAATTAGCCGTGCGACGCTAGAAAAAGAAGGTCGATTAATTGCTGAACGATTATCTGTCTTACACGGCATTAATGCGCCTGAATTTTTTGATAAAGGTGTGTTTTCAATATTAGTTGCATCATTACGTGAGCAAGGTTATTTAGATGACCAAGGTGATGAAAATATACCAAAAATTGAAAAAATGAACGAAACACTTAAACCGCTTATTACTACAAGGGTAATGCAAACTATTGACGAGATTAATTTGAGTTACTAAAGTAAAGTCTAAAATTTGGCTGATATCTGATTCAGCTAATAAGCTACTTTTATTACTAAGAATCAGATTAACCACCTTTTGAGCATCTTCCTTATTGGCTAGGTAATAGCGATAGTGTGAGCCTATTCCGTCGGTATTAGGTTCATCCATGCGCTTTAATGTGATGCCTAACTTTCTTTCTAGTTCTGAACAGTAATTTCTACCACTAGAAAGCCTACAGGTGAGCAATATCTCATTTTCGGTAATACCATTGTCACCAGTACACGCAATTAATAGGTAAGCTCTCGGCTTTTTGGGTAGCTTTTTATAATCAGATTGGCTATGATTGGAAGCGTCAAGATTCCAATGCAAGCCCTCGATTATTTCGCGATATAGAGGGTTTCCAATTTGCATAAATTACCCCCTTGCCGCTTTTTTTGATTCGATCTAGCTAGGGGGCTATTGATCTTTGCTGTACATAAATTACTCAACAATACATTGGCAGC
>NZ_FMBA01000072.1 GCF_900094935.1 Gilliamella intestini | reverse complement strand
ATCTGGGAAGTAGATAAAGAGAAAGCCAACGAGATTCGTTTAAGCCATTGGGGTAAAAAAGTCTATGCTCGGCGAAAACAGACCATAGAGCGCAGCTTTGCTGACGCTAAACAACACCACGGACATCGCTATGCAAGATTTAGAGGAAGAGCGCAGGTTCAAATGCAGTGTTTATTGGCTGCAACGGCTCAAAATATCAAGAAAATAGCGATAAAGCTATTTTTGTTACGTTTTTTTAGGCTATTTTTTAATTTATTTAATAAAATCCAAATTAAAAATCCTATTTATGGTTTAAATAAAAAAATAAACCCCGAATTATATCGAGGTTTGTCATCAATCTGACCTCGCTAAATAGCGAGGTTTTCATATTACGATAGAACTAATAATAATTAGTCTTTATTACCACTTCTAAATGCACGTTTACGATCATTCTCAGTTAAATGACGTTTACGCAAGCGGATAGATAATGGTGTTACTTCAACTAATTCATCATCGTCGATAAATTCTAACGCTTGTTCTAATGACATTTTAATTGGTGGTGAAAGTGTTGTTGCTTCATCAGTACCTGATGCTCGCATATTGGTTAATTTTTTACCTGTTAAACAGTTAACAGTTAAATCGTTTGAACGAGTGTGAATACCAATGATTTGCCCTTCATATACTTCAGCACCATGACCTAGGAATAACTTACCACGATCTTGTAAACCATATAACGCATAAGCCAATGCTTTACCTGTACCGTTAGAAATCATTACGCCATTATTACGCTGACCAATTTCTCCTGAGCGAATATCATCATAATGACTAAATGTAGAATAAAGTAAACCAGTACCTGAAGTCATAGTCATAAATTCAGTTCTGAAACCGATAAGTCCACGACTTGGAATGACATAATCTAAACGCACACGACCTTTACCATCTGGTAACATGTTTGTTAGATCACCTTTGCGTAAACCAAGAGCTTCCATTACTGAACCTTGATGTTGTTCTTCAATATCAAGCGTAACTTGCTCGAAAGGCTCTTGTTTTTTACCGTCAATTTCTCTAAAAATAACTTTAGGACGAGAAACTCCTAACTCATAACCCTCACGACGCATATTTTCAATGAGTACTGATAAATGCAATTCACCACGACCTGATACTCTAAACGCATCTGGATCTGGAGTTTCTTCAACGCGCAACGCAACATTATGTACAAGCTCTTTATTTAAACGCTCAAGAATTTGTCGAGATGTTACATATTTACCTTCTTTACCAGCAAATGGTGAGCTATTAACATTAAAGAACATAGTTACTGTTGGCTCATCAACAGTTAATGCAGGCAGCGCTTCGACGCAACTGTTATCACAAATCGTGTCAGAGATACCGAGTTCGCCAAGACCTGTTAGAGCAATAATATCACCCGCTTCGGCAACTTCTGCTTCATAACGTTGTAGCCCTAAATGACCTAGTACTTGCCCCACTTTACCCGTACGTTTGTTACCTTCACTATCAACTATAGTCACTTGTTGATTTGGTTTAACACGACCACGTTTAATACGACCAATACCAATAACGCCAACATAATTATTATAATCAAGTTGAGAAATTTGCATTTGGAATGGACCATCTAAATCCACTTTTGGTGGTTCAACATGTTTAACAATCGCTTCAAATAGTGGCGTCATATCCTCAGCCATATTTTCATGATCTAAGCCCGCAATACCCATTAATGCAGAAGCATAAACAATAGGGAAATCTAGCTGTTCATCGGTCGCCCCTAAATTAACAAACAGATCAAATACTTGGTCAACCACCCAATCAGGGCGAGCTCCTGGTCGATCAACTTTATTGATAACCACAATCGGTTTTAAACCATAAGCAAAAGCTTTTTGCGTTACAAAACGAGTTTGTGGCATTGGCCCATCCATTGCATCAACGAGCAATAATACAGAATCAACCATAGACATAACACGTTCAACTTCACCACCAAAATCAGCATGTCCTGGAGTATCAACGATATTAATTCGGTAACCATTCCAATCAATCGCAGTGTTTTTAGCTAAAATGGTAATACCACGCTCTTTTTCAAGCGCGTTAGAGTCCATGATACGTTCGTTATCATCACCACGTAGATTATCTAGCGTGCCTGACTGTTTTAATAACTTATCAACCAAAGTTGTTTTACCATGGTCAACGTGAGCAATAATGGCTATATTTCTTAAATTTTCAATCACAATTAAAATCCCAATTAGGAGACAGATTCTTTAGGCGCGACATTGTACACCTTTTTAGCCGAAATGTTGATCTATATCACAAAGTTTCTTTAAAAGAAGTTGAACATTTGATAACTTTATAAAAATATCAATTTATTTGTAAAAAAGTTTCAGGTAACTATACGTTTAAGTATAAAACTGTTTGGCAAATTCATCTACCTTTGCCCAATCTGTATATTCAATAACCGGTTTTGTTATATCAGTATCACCTTTTCCTAACCACATAATAAAGCGGATCATATTGCGATCAAACCAATTATATTGAGGATAATAAAGCGCACCAGCAAAAACAGCAGTAAAAGCTGGTTTCCATGCTATTTTAGCTAAAAACTTTTTGGTATATAAATTTGTTTCTGGTGTATTTTTGTTGGGTTTTCTTGCCACCATATTTACCCCAAAAAATCCAGACTTCATACTATTTAACTGCTGATAATTCTTATTTATAAACTTTTTCATTAATTTGCTATAAAATCCATAGCGAATGGAACTTCCCAATAAGGCTGCTTGGTATTGTGTCAAATCGATTTTAGTATCGGGTAACAGCTCAATAACATCACAATCACATCGACCATTAAGTCGTGTTTTTATGCGTTGCATAATCTTAAATGTCTGTTTTTCGTGTGTGGTATAGAGTAATAAAACTTTTATAGCGGAATTCATAACTTGCTGCCTCTTTTGTTAAACTCTTTGGTAAATATCAATTTTACTTTTTTTATGATAAAAATTAAAAGATTGGGGATGATTTCATTAAAAATTTTGATTATAGTGTTACGCTAATTCAACCAGATCGGAACCAATTATGGCAATTTCACCACCAAAGCTAAGTGCAATTATTTTGGCGGCAGGAAAAGGCACACGGATGCATTCCAACCTACCTAAAGTTTTACATAAAATTGGCGCCAAGCCGATGTTACAACATGTGATTGATACAGTTCAACAACTTAATACAAATCGCATTAATATTGTTTATGGACATGGTAAACAACAGCTTAAAGATGCGCTTAAAGAGCAACATGTGCAACTGATATATCAAGCTCAACAACTAGGTACTGGTCATGCTGTGCAACAAGCTATCCCTTACATTCAAGATGACGAAGATATCTTAATTTTATATGGCGACACTCCCCTTATATCGGCTCAAACACTACAAACTTTAATTGCTAGTAAACCCCAACAAGGTATCGCTTTATTAACTGTTATTCTTGAAGAACCAACAGGTTATGGTCGAATAGAACGCAAAAATGGCAAAGTTGTTGCTATTGTTGAACAAAAAGATGCCACACCAGAGCAACAAAAAATCAACGAAATTAACACCGGCATAATGTTAGTTAACGGAAAATTATTGAAAAGTTGGTTATCACGTTTAACCAATAATAATGCGCAAAAAGAGTTCTACTTAACCGATATTATTGCTTTTGCTCACCAAGATGGTTATGAAATCTTAACCTCGCACCCAGTTCAACAATTTGAAGTTGAAGGTGTTAATAATCGCCTACAATTGGCAATATTAGAAAGACAATATCAACACCTGCAAGCTCAGAATTTATTACTAGCTGGTGTAACACTGCTTGATCCAAATCGCTTTGACTTACGAGGCACCTTATTGCATGGTAAAGATGTTACGATTGATTGTAATGTAATTATTGAAGGAAATGTCA
Source organism: Gilliamella intestini (assembly GCF_900094935.1). Taxonomy (GTDB): domain Bacteria; phylum Pseudomonadota; class Gammaproteobacteria; order Enterobacterales; family Orbaceae; genus Gilliamella; species Gilliamella intestini. Next base: position 3,139 of record NZ_FMBA01000072.1, on the reverse strand, counting down.
AACTAGGCAATAACGTATTTATTGGTGCAGGCTGTGTCTTAAAAAATTGTTCAATTGATGACAATTCAACAATCAGTCCGTATAGCATTATTGAAGATTCAACTATCGCTAAACAGTGCACTATTGGACCTTTCGCCCGTCTACGACCTGGTTCACAGCTTGACGAACAAGCCCATGTTGGCAACTTTGTTGAATTAAAAAAAGCACATCTAGGCCAAGCAAGCAAAGCGGGACACTTAAGCTATCTTGGCGATAGCGAAATTGGTAGTAACGTCAACATAGGTGCAGGCACCATCACCTGTAATTATGACGGCGCCAATAAATTTAAAACTATTATTGAAGATGATGTGTTTGTCGGTTCTGATACACAATTAATTGCACCTGTAAAAGTGGGTAAAGGGGCAACTATTGCAGCAGGAACAACGGTTACTAATAACGTGAATGAGAACGAATTGGTCGTAAGCCGAGTAAAACAAAAACAACTTGCTGGTTGGAAACGACCAACAAAGTTAACTAACGAGGAATAAACTATGTGTGGTATTGTGGGTGCTATCGCCAAACGTGATGTTGCTGAAATATTATTAGAAGGTTTAAAACGATTAGAATATCGTGGTTATGACTCGGCAGGACTGGCAATTATTTCACCACAAGGTGAATTACAACGCGTTCGTCGTGTTGGCAAAGTACAAGCTCTTAAAGATGCCATTGAACAGCATCCACTAGAAGGATCTACAGGAATTGCCCATACTCGCTGGGCAACTCATGGTGAACCAGCTGAACACAATGCTCATCCACATGTATCTGGTTTTATTGCCGTTGTGCATAATGGAATTATCGAAAATTTTGAACCACTACGTGAAAAGCTGATCGCCAAAGGTTATCAATTTCGTTCAGAAACGGATACTGAAGTTATTGCTCACTTAATTCATAACATTATATCAACAGAAGATTGTTCCTTATTTGACGCTGTACAAAAAGCTATTCCGCAACTACGAGGGGCTTACGGTACAGTCATTATGGACACTCGCAATCCAGATATACTTGTTGCGGCACGTTCAGGCAGTCCTTTAGTTATAGGTTGCGGCATAGGTGAACACTTTATCTCATCCGATCAATTAGCACTATTACCCGTCACTCGCCAATTCATCTATTTGGAAGAAGGTGATATCGCACTTATCACTCATCGAAAAGTAACAATCTTAGACAAAAATCATCAAGAAGTAGCAAGACCATGTTTAGAATCTGATGCAAAGTATGATGCGGGTAGTAAAGCAGGCTACAGCCATTACATGCAAAAAGAGATCTACGAACAACCTAATGCAATAAAAAATACGCTTGAAGGCCGCATGGTACATGGTAAAGTTGATTTGTCCGAACTTGGTGATGAAGCCAAAGCCATCCTTAAACAGGTTGAGCATGTTCAAATTGTTGCCTGTGGTACTGCTTATAATGCAGGTATGGTTGCACGTTATTGGTTTGAAGCTTTAGCAGGAATTCCTTGTGATGTCGAGATTGCATCAGAATTCCGTTATCGAAATCCCGCTCGTCGCAAAAATAGCTTATTTATCACCCTTTCACAATCTGGTGAAACGGCTGACACACTCGCTGCATTACGATTAGCAAAAGAAAATAATTACCTAAGCACCCTTGCTATCTGTAATGTGGCAGCCTCAACACTCGTGCGCGAAGCAGATTTAGTTCTATTAACTAAAGCAGGGGTTGAAATCGGTGTTGCGTCAACTAAAGCCTTTACCACACAATTAACGGTTTTATTGCTACTAGTTGCTAAATTAGGACGCATAAATAATATGGCTGAAAGTACTGAGCAGGCTATTGTGCATGCGCTCCAAGTCCTACCAAACCGCATTGAACAGGTGCTAACAGCAGAACCTCAAATAAAAAAACTAGCTAGTCATTTTGTGGATAAACATCATGCGCTATTCTTAGGTCGAGGTGATGAGTATCCAATCGCTATGGAAGCTTCGCTAAAGCTCAAAGAAATATCTTATATTCACGCTGAAGCCTATGCTGCTGGTGAACTCAAACATGGTCCACTTGCATTAATTGATGCTGATATGCCAGTGATTGTTATGGCACCAACCAACGAAATGCTAGAAAAATTAAAATCTAATATAGAAGAAGTTCGAGCGCGTGGCGGTCAACTGTATGTTTTTGCTCAAGAAGATGCAGGCTTTGTTAGTGATGATACCATGCATATTATCAATCTTCCCCATATTGAAGAGCTAACCGCACCGATTTACTACACCGTACCAACCCAGTTACTTGCGTATCATGTTGCTTTGATCAAAGGAACCGATGTCGATCAGCCTCGTAATTTGGCAAAATCGGTAACGGTAGAATAGATACGCAAACAACTTACTATTTTTATTTAACGGTGTTATTATACTTATAGTGTATAAATATTTGAATTATTTAATGAGGGATTCATGGGAATAGAATATAGTATCATTGCAATGGATGATAGTGTTACACAAGATGTTGTTTTAAATGCGTTCAGCCCGTATTGTACTAGAATAGATGACGAAGAATTTTTATTAGATTATGGTGATGAAGTTTATGAAGATATGATTATATGCAATCATTGTACCTTATATCTATCCTTCAAAGAGAGCAGCAAGGAAATAATAGAGTCGATTGAAATTATTAAACCTTCTGTTCATCCAGCGTTAGAAAAAGCCATCTTTTTACTTATTCATGAACATCCAATGTTTATTGCAGGTCCAGATTTTCCATTGATGACAGCAAATAAAAAATGTATGGATTTATTAAAAGTAGAAGATATTGAAACCTATGAAGACACCGAGTTAGTTTCGTCATTTGATGAATTCTCTAACCTTTTAACTGGTTACGAATAGATATAAATGACCTAAGAATCGTCTGAATTTTATAAATTAAAGTAGTGGTATGACCATTTGTTTTTTGAACTCGTTAGTAAAGCTACGTTTTGCTCTTCGCGATGAATCGATTGCCATTGTTGTTACCTTCTTTTATTTTTAATTTATCATAACAATGACCTTATAAAACTGGTACTAATTAGGGGTATTGATCTTTGCTGTACATAAATTGCTCAACAATACATTGGCAGCCACATTAACATAAATGCCAGTGATACCATACT
>NZ_FMBA01000026.1 GCF_900094935.1 Gilliamella intestini | reverse complement strand
ACATTGGTTGGGTGTTTGCCTTGCAAATTTTCTAAAACATACAATGCAACGCTGTTTAATGGAATACCAATCCCTTCGGTTTTTACTTTACCGCTACCGATGTTAACCCATGCATGACGATTTTTAATATCGACATTTTCCCACAAAAGACCTGTGATATTACTCATCCTTAAACCTGTTGCTAGTGCAAAAATAACAATAGGTATTAAATGATCAGGTAATTCATCAACAAGCCTTTTTTCCTGATTCGGTGTTAGCATAACTTGTCTTGGTGGTGGTTCTGGTAACATTTTTATAGCGGGTACTTTATCAAGCATATCATTCTCATATGCGCAATTAAGTACGCCTCTAATTTGTTGCAGTACGCCGTTAACAGTTCTGTTTTTTACACCTGTTTCCTGTTTTTCTTTTTTGATAAAATTTATTAAATTGCGATCAATTTCTGAAATACATTTATTAGCTAAATATTTATCCAACCAAATTAGATCGTAATTTTTATTTTCCTTTCTTTCTGGTTTCTCGTTTAACCAGACAACAACAGCTTCTATCCAAGTATATTCTGGTCGTTCACCCAATTTTGCCACTCGCCAGCTTGTATCATATTCACGAGCAGCTAGCTCTAATGCTTTTTGCTGATCGCTAGTCCCAGAGCTTTTGCGTATTCTTCCGGTACCATTCGGTGAGCTGTACGCGTAGTGCCAGATTTCGCCACGTTTGTATAATTTAATTGGTTGCTTTGACATTTTTTTAACTCCTCAAACTCATTATGTCGCAGCACCTCTTGCGAGGTGTCATTTTGATTTCTTTTTATGTAATTATCAAGATCTTCTTTCTCAAAAAGCCAGTGTCCTTTTTTACCGCTACGCTTGTATCCCTTGATAATTCCTTTTGATGCTTTAGCTCTTACATTAGTTGGATGTTCTTTTAAATAACTCGCAGCTTCTTTTGTTGTGTAATACATAATTTTTTATCTAAATTTAATATTTTCACCAATTTTGGCGTTAATTCATTAGAGTTATCCCCCAATGGGGGATATTGTTTATTTGTTTAACTCTGATGGTTTCTTTTCAACAATCTTCATAAATCCAACACCGAAATACTTAATATAAAGATCATTAATAAAAAAGAGCATTTCGTTAGCCATCCCAAGCCTTTCTTCATCCCAGCTATCAAGCGCGGTATGCACCTCATCTGCAATAATGCCGAATGCGTTGGCAGCTAAAGCTGACTGATTTAAAAGCGCACCAGCTATAAATGAGCTGAATTGATTGCGTATATCTTCATTAGAAAAGTTATTAAGTAAATTAGAATCATTTGTAACTGAAAAATCAGCACTTGGGTTATGCTTTTTTGCGAACAATATGAATTGCTGTCTTACCGCATTTGCAGCAACTTCATTTAATTCGCTGTTAATAATCATTTTAGTTAAGCTCATCTTTATGTCTCCTATTTAACATGTACGCATCAATCAAATTTAATATATAAACTTTTACATTTTTATTAGAACAGCCACCACTCAAAACGTAATCTCTGAAATCTTGAACACTGAATGTTGGGTGCTTTTTGCTTAATCTAGCTTCAAGATTCAATATTTTTTTATTTAGTTTGAGTAATTCACGATCAACATGGAAGCAAAGGTAAAATTCACCGTAAAACTTTTTTCCTGCTTTATCCGCATCAACTTTTGTTATTTTGTATTTTTCCATTAATCACTTTTACCTTGTGTTAGTTGATACTCAATAGCAGAACGGAACCCTTGCGCAAACACATCAAAGATTTGTGCTGTATCGTTTTCAACATAGTTATTTAATGCTTTGATGCTTGGGTCTCGAACCAATGAAAAATCTAGCTTATTTTTAACAACAAACTTTTCAAAACAAGTGTGAACAGTAAACATAAGATTATTCATTGGTTGATTCCTCCATTTTTATAAAAGCATTTTCTATAACACCTTTTAATATCAGTAACGCAGAACCGAATTGATTCATGGTTTCATCATCCACAGTAGTTAAATCGGCACAACGAAGCGTGTCAGCAATAGCACCGATACCGTCATTTGCGATACTAAGCACTTCTCTTAATTCTTCTTTAGAGGCTGATGTTGATAATAAATAATTAACTGGGTTATACATGGGTTATACCTCCATATGTGATTTAATGGCTTTTATTCCATTTTCGTTGTAACGAAAGTTAGTGACTTGCTTATCTGAATGTTCAGCTTTATCTAGCACAAAGATGCCATTTTCCGCTGTCTTCAAATTGTACTTATTAGCAATTAGTCCCACCTTGTGACCTGATATTCCCAGTTGTGCGCCGACTTCTTTTGCTGAATAAGTTTGACCATCTAGAATAGGATAGGGGACAACAGAACCTGCGATTGGATTAATTAACTTAGCATAGATAGCTTGTTTTGATGGCGAACTCAAATTAGATAGGTGTCCACATAATTTTTCAGCAACGTTATAAACTTCTTTTATCGCTCTTGCTTTTCTTAATTCTGGTAACCCTGAGTTATCAATTTTTGGTGTAGGTGTAAGCTCGCCTTTTTTGTAATCCAAAAATACTTGGTTAACCGTCAACTGAAATTTTGGACTGATCCAACCGGCATAAGAAATGGCCAAAAGTTCATGGGCGAAAGTACCTTGATTAATACCGCCTTTTGTGACAGTGATTATTTCTTGACCGAAGGCAGAATTCTGCCTTAGCTCTTCAATAAGTTCTTGAGTAGACTTTGTGGCTAACCACGCTTTAGGTCTTTTAGCATCTTTGCCCCCACTAGCTTTATGCAAAGCATTAAGATTATATCGACCTTCTTTATCAGTTGTGATAGAGATTCCAGCTATTACTGGACAAGATAAATTGTTTTTGATACTATTTTTCACGCTTTCATTCCTAAGTTGTTGGTTTGATTTTCTCCTTTGATGGCGGTCTTAGGGGATCCACTTTTTGCCTTTTTCCTGATATCCACAAGTATTTGTGGAAATACTTCATATATGCAATTGAGATCACCCGTTTCTAAAAATCGATTATGAATCTTGGTTAAAGGTTCGATAGCATTTATGCATCGATTATTTAACTGCTTTATCACATTAGGGATTTCTTTTGCTGAGAAAAGAGCACTAAATAATGGCTTTTTCCCTTCACTAACCAAAAGAGATATAAATGGCTCATCTAAAAAACATCCTAAGCTGAAATTACTCATTTTTACTCCCACCCAACAGGCTTTGATAATTTTTCTAATTTACTTCTTATGTTTTCAATAACATCAGCAACCAACCACGCCGAGCTATTAATTTGATTATTAGCATAATCTCCGTCTGGTTTTGTTACTGTTAGAATTAACCCGACAACGCCTTTTAACTGTAATAATTGGCAATCAATTTCTTCATGCTCATCAGCGGTTAATTGAGTACATACATTCTTGTCGTCCATTTTTTACCTCATTTTTGCCTTGGTAAGTTATCTAAAGCTTCTAATGTCTCTTCTAACCGATCTGCTATCATCCAAGCGCAAGTGTTAACGTGGTCGTTTCTATTATCGGAATCTGGGGATGTTGTTTCATTGATTAACATTGCCACCGCTTTCATTTGAATTAACGTTTCTTCTATTTTTTCCCGTGAGTTGTGGTTTAATAAATAAATATTCATTAGTAGCCCCTATTGATGTTAAATTTTGTTATCTCACTGATAACTTACTAAAGGATCTAAAAAGATCTCTTAAAACCAATAATAACTATAGTTATAAATTTAGTCAATATTAAAGTTATAAATAGTTATATTTTTTTGTGGGCAGTTAAAACTATTTGATTAAAAAGTTTTAATTTTGGGATTAATATTGTGGTTATAATAAGACAGCTTGCATTAAGTTTATTTGATTTGGATGTAAGTAGAGCTACTACAAGTAGAGCACAGAAAAACCGCCGAAGCGGTTCTATGTGTTCTATTTGGAACTATTATCTTTTACGTCTGAATATTCTGTGTTCAACCATGGTGCCAACTATTCTTATTTGCTGAGTTAATGTACTCATTGTTGTGTAATCAGGATTTAGCGGAATTAGCTCAAACTGAATTCTTTCATGCTCATCATATCCTAACTCTCGATATTTCTTGAACGTAGCTTCTGATTCGCCGTTCATTGCAACAACAAATTCACCAGGAATAGGTTTAACGGCTGGATCTATGATAACAACATCACCTTCTTTAAATTCTGGCTCCATTGAGTCGCCTTTTATTTGTAATGCAAATGCTTTATCTGATAGTTCCAATGAAGTCATAATGTATTCAAATCCTGTTGAATCTCTTAATTCGCATGATTCAGTCCAAACTCCTGCTTGAACATAACTAATTAAAGGCACTTGGCGAGCTTTTAGCGCTATGGGTTCTACATTCTTTACTTCTTTCTCTTTTCCGCTTAATAGCCACGCCATATCGCATTTAAGAGCAACAGATATTTCATATAAATAGCGAGGTTTTTTTACTTCTCCACTTTCAATTGCTTGATAAGATTGTTGTTTTATTCCAACTTGTGAAGCTACTTGTTCCTGCGTTAAGTTCAATTCTTCTCGTCGTGCTCTGATTCGTTGACCAAGATTATTCATTTTAAAAATCTCTTTTAGTTTTAGTCTAGTATCGATGATTGCCACCAAACACGCCCTAAAATAGTGATCTCATCTTGAAGCACTATTTCATCATCATAGCCTGAGTTGTAACTTTTAATTTTAATTTGATTGCCTGGCAATTTTTCTAAAATTTTTATTCTTAATAAACCATCATGATTGATTGCATAAATTTTCCCATCTCGGATATGTCTATCAGCCCGATCAATTGCAACTGTTGCTCCATCTCTAAAAACAGGTTCCATACTGTCTCCGTAAACGGTTAAGCAAACAGTGCAATTTTTATCAATTCCATATCTTCTCATTGTTGATTTAGATAATCTAAGCTTGCAACCGTTGTAATCTTCTATGTCGTCAGCAAATCCATTGCCAGCTGATAATCGTATATCCTTATAAAACGGCACTTCTACCTCATCATCATCAAGCGGTGTATTACTATCCCAATCGTCTATTGTTCCTAAAATTTTTGCATTAGAATTTATGTTACCTTTTTTCATTTCTCCTGAACCAGTTGTTAACCAAAACAGATCAACGTCTAACGCATTAGCTATTTCAACTAATTTTCTGGATGAGTTAGATCGTCCTGATAGTATTTTCTGAATTGCAGGCTGACTAATTCCTACTTTTTCTGCTAGTTGGTGCTGCGATAGTCCTGACATCTTGAACGCTAATTTTACACGCTCGTTAAAGTTACTTTGCTCCATTTCAGACCTTATTTAATGAATATGATTTATTGAATACATCATATAACTATAGTTATTTTAAGACAACACAAAAGTTATTGATTTGAGTTATTATTTAAGTTATATTTGGTTATTATTAAATATTAATTTTATAACTTTGAGAATATTGATGAATAAAAATAGAAGCATTCAGTTAGCAATTGAAATTCTTGGAGGGCAAAAAAAATTAGGAGAAATAACAGGAACAACTCAGCCAAATGTTTGGAAATGGCTACATAACAAGCAAAAAGTCAAAGCTGACTATGTACCGTTAATTGTTAAAGCAACAAATGGCGTAGTTAAAGCGTGTGAGTTGCGCCCTGATTTGCCAGAGTTATTTCCGCCGGAATGATTCTCATGACATCAATCTATTGCTTACCCGAAACTTATTGCAAGGATGATGAAAAGTGGATCATCGAAATGTTATCAAAGCTACCTAAGCGAGTTAGGAAAAGGGTATCTGCGTTATATACAGATGTATTTGTAGCCGAATATAAAAAAGAGCCAATAGCACACAAAAAGGAGAATAAGGCTCGTAGAGAAGCCAATACAAGGCTTCGTAAATATGTAAAACGTTATTCAAGTGTAATGAGTTGTCGGGTCTGTGAGCCGCCAATAGTTACACTGTAACGAAAATCCTCAACGTGTTTTTGAGGTACTCATCAAGAGAGAGAAGCGGCTTTTGATGGGTAAGGGCGGGGGTGCTTGGTAGTTTAATAATACTACTGAGTATATATATTTTATTACTATTCCAAAGAAAGAATTATTTATATAGATCTTAATTATTATATATAGGGGCATGAATGAAAGCTGAGATTATAGCAATACTATCCAAGCAGTTTGACAAGACGACGGTATCGGATAAGCGGTTTTTTATGTCGGCATTGATTGCTAAGTTGAACCTAAACGGCTATGTGGTTGAGAAGGAGGCGAAGCATCCTTTCTTGGAAAATGCAAAAATCAACCTCAAGGTAAGTAAGAGCGGTAAGTCTTGCTGGATTGAACTTGATAACAAAAGCCCTCGTATTCGCTCACTGGAGCGTATTCAGTCACTAGGTGAACATGGTGAGCAAGGTTTTATTTTGTTGAGAAATGGTTTTTTATCTCAGCACAAAACGTTAGGCATTGATGTGGTTTCAGCGAGAAGGTAATCATGCTTAATATCACTCCAAATCACGCTCAAAAAAAGGGACTTGCTGAACTCCGTCAAAACTGGAAGGAACACCGCACATTCATGGTTAGTAGCCCAACAGGGAGCGGTAAAACTGGGCTTGCCGCATTCATTACTGACGGTTTTATTAATAACAATATGCGCGTGTTATTTATCGCTCCGTACACCGTTTTGATTGAACAAACAATGGCTCGTTTTGTTCAATATGGGATCGATGAAAATCTTATTTCTGTGATTTGGCAAAAGCACGAACTATATGACCCAAGAAAGCCGATTCAGATAGCCAGTGCCGATACTTTGATTCGCCGTGAACTTCCTGCTGATGTCGATCTGATTATCATTGATGAAGCTCATTTAAAACGTAAAAAGTTACTAGCATACATCAAAGAAACATCAGCAAAGGTTATCGGGTTATCAGGAACACCTTTTGCAACATTCCTAGGGCAATATTACGAAAAACTTATAAAGCCAACCAGTATGAAAGAATTAATACAACTTGGCGAGTTAAGCCCTTATGAATTCTATGCACCAACTAAACCCAACTTAAAAGGTGTTAAATCTCATAACACAGCAATGGGAAATGATTACAACGAAGATGAGCTAGGCGAAATTATGTGCGGAGCTGATTTGGTGGGGGATTTAGTGCAAAACTGGCTAGAACACGGCAATGACTTACCAACAGTTTGCTTTTGCGTCAATGTTAAGCACGCAAATTATGTCACTATCCAGTTTAAAAAATCGGGGATCAACGCTGAGGTTATGACGGCAAGCACTCCACAAGATGAGCGTAAATTAATTATTGAACGGTTTGAGTTGGGCATTACTAAAATCCTCATCAATGTAGGTGTGCTTGTTGCTGGTTTTGATAGTGATGTTCGATGTGTTATTTATGCCCGTCCAACGAAGTCAGAAATCAGATGGGTTCAGTGTATTGGTAGGGGACTTAGGACAGCGGAGGGAAAAGATAAGTGCGTTATTTTTGACCATAGCGGAACGGTTCACCGTTTAGGTTTTCCTGATGATATTGAGTATGACAAATTACCGTCAAAGGATGATGGTATGAAGGATAATAAAATCCAAGAACGCCAAATTACCGAGAAAAAGCCAAAGGAATGCCCGTCTTGTAAATTTATGAAGCCTATTGGTGTTTATACATGCCCTAAATGCGGTTATGAGCCATTAGCTAATGAAGATGTTGAAACAGACGAAACCCGTAACATTCAAAAAATTAACAAAGGTAAGCGTACTGAGTATAGCCAATCAGAAAAGCAATCTTGGTGGTCTCAAATTTTGTTTTATCAGCATCAAGTAGCACAAACCAAAAATAAATCATTAAGCGATGGATGGTGCGCTCATGTTTATCGAAGCAAGTTTGGAGTGTGGCCAAGAAAGTTGAACTATTGCTTAAAAGAAATTGGTCCTGAGGTGAGAAATTTTATTTTAAGTAAACAAATTGCATACGCTAAAAGCCGTGGATTATCAACACAGAAAATACAGCAAGACTTATCGTTAGCAACTGATGAAGTATTATTGGGCGGTCGAGCATGAGAACCGTGGACGCAATCAAGTATCATATTCCTGCTGTCTTAGCGCATTATAATTTGCCTCCAATCACTGGAGGTAAGCATTATCGTGGTGAATGTCCTATGTGCGGTAAGAAAAATCATTACCGCATGGATAACAGAGATAATAAGGGGACTTGGATTTGTAGTTGTGGCAATGGTGATATTTGGAAGCTATTGCAAACAACCCAGCAAAAAGATTTTAGAACGTTAGCGAAAGAAATCGATCTGCTGATCGGCAATTCATACACTAATAATAATCAGCCTAAACAGTTAAAAAGCAATATAAATGAGCTTAGGAACAAGGTTATTAAGAAATTTAATAATCTTGAATCACTAAAAGGAACTCAGGCAGAAAAATACCTTAATAATCGCCATATTACGCTACCTGCTAATGTATGCAACATAAAGTATTCACCAAACGAGGGGAGGGGAAATACTGGATTAAGTGCTATTTATGCATTAGCAACGGATCTTAACGGAAACCTGTGTTATCTGCATCGCACGTTATTAAATGGAGACAGTAAAGCAAATATTACCACACCAAAGAAGCTAAATAGCTTACAGGATGAAAATTATTTGACTTATGCAAAATCGGTAGCGATTCGATTATTTCCCGTTTCGTCAACGCTTGGCATTGCTGAGGGGGTAGAAACAGCTTTGTCATGCTATCAAATTTATAAATGTAATACATGGTCTACTATCAATGCGGCATTCTTAGAAAAATTTATAGCACCGCTTGGCGTTAAGCATCTGATGATTTTTGCTGATACTGATTGGAATTTAACAGGACAATCAGCCGCATTTAAGTGCGCTAAGAATAACCTTTTATCAATACATAACGATGTTGAAAAGGTAACGATTAGATGGCCAGAAAAAGGTGATTTTAATGATGTGCTGATCCAGGGGCTAAAAGTTTATGAATGGGCGAGTTTAAAAGAGAAAAAAGGGGAGTAGGCGTGACTTATAAAATAACAAATGCAAAGCATAAAAAATATATCAAAGAATTCTATTCAGTCACTAAGTTTTTAGTTGCTGTCATTGTGATTGCGTTATTTTTGGGTGCGAGGTAGTGAAACGTGGTGACTAAAGCAGAACTAAAAATATTAGAAAAAGCATTTATGGCAGGATTAACAGGAACTTATTTTCAAAGCGAATCAAAGCTAGCCAAAAAATTAGTTGAAGACGGTCTGTTACAAGAGGTTACATCAGAGGAAATAACTTGTTTTGGGATGATGACAGTTAGGCATTTAACCTTAACTTTATTAGGTCATTTTATATATTGTGATAGTTGCGCAGAGGAGTAACTTAATGACAGCTGAAAAAATTCTACAAAAATTAAATCGCAGATCAACGCATTCAATTCGTCAGTTAGGTCGAACAGCTAGACGTATTGGAGCTAATAAGCGACATCAAATTTTAAAAGATGCTGTGCATTATGACCAGAATACAGGTATTTTTACGTCTGCTTATAAAGAGGGTATCCATGTTAAAGGCATACATGACAAGCAAGGGCGGTTATTTATTGTTGTAAATAGCCGTAAATACGCTGCAGAACGACTGGCGTGGTTTTTAGTTACTAGCGAATGGCCAAAACGTAAAATCCAGCACAAAAATGGCAATATTGCAGATAATCGCTTTGATAATCTAGAAGAAGTTCGTGCAATTGAAAGGAAGATACCCAAGGTAACATTATCAGAGGGCGTGCATTATTCAGCATCAGATAATAAATGGGTTGCTATTGTTTATCGTAATCGGCAACACTACAATTTGGGACGTTATACCAGTGAACGAGCGGCAATAAAAGCGGTTGCAAGGTTTACCAAAAATCTGAATGAAGATGCGTTAAAAAACGAGAGTGCATACAATGTATTGGCACAATTGAAGAATAAAAAGCAACTTGGTACCTGTATGTCACTGACAGCTTACCAACGCTTATTTATTGAAAATATTCTTACAGGTTGGGGGGCGTGGGCATATCAAGAGATAAAAGAAAGTAATGAGAATGTGATTGCTAAAATGATGCTATCATCATCCGATATTAGCGATACTGCGCTAGTTGATATTATTGATGGTTTATATAGTCAAGGATATAAGGGTAAAGAGTTATTCGAAAAAGCTAGTGATATTATTGCTTCATTAAGGCACCGCCACGCCGAACAATTAGCTGATGATGAAGCTTTAAAGGTGGACAAGCTTTTAATTGAAACATTCGGCAGAAACAGCCCTATTATCAAAATTGCGGTTAGCTATTATGTTTATGGTCACGCTATGTCAGATATAGCTAATTATATCGAGAAAATAACAGATTATAGACTAACTAACTATCAAGCAAGAAATAGAGTTAATTGGTGTTTAGATTACCTTAAAACAAGATTTTATCGAGCTTATCAATTTTTGGGAGAAAAATCGTAAAAATGCTTGAAATTATATGTGGCGCATGATATAAATGTGCTATATTCGACGCGAATAGTTGGATATAAGCCTTGTTAGAGATAACAGGGCTTTTTCATTACCTCCTATAAAAGCCTCAATTAAGAGGCTTTTTTGTTATCAAGATAGAATTTAACAGCATCAACAATAAGTTGAGCTTGGGGTATGTCTAGGCTTTTACTTGCCTGTTCAATTAATGCGATATCATCAACGTGAAGTTTGAAGCCTTTTACTTTAACACCTCGTTTTTGGTCACTTTTTGCTTGAATTTCTGTTATTGATTTTGCCATAAAATTACCTTGATTTATTAAATGTCAATTGATATATTTAAGGTCATCGGTAGGGCTTTCGCCCCACCTTTGATACTACTTAAAAAGCCGGAAAACTTACAAGTAGTAGAAGAAATATGATTAAAAATTTCATTTTTTTCTTCTCCTTAAGCCCTCATCGAAAGCTGAGGGTTTGCTTTATCAACGTCGTGTTGATGGTCATAATTATAGGTTAACCTATAATAAAGTCAATACTATTTACCTAAAAATTTTAATTTTTATAGATTTATTACCGAATAAAATTATTAAATGAAGCCGCTTAATTGCGGTTTTTTTATGTCTAAATTTTGAGTAATTCACTCAACATCGAATCGACAGCAAAACTAGACACACGCATAACTAACATTTAGCTAGTACGCTGTCACATCATTAACTAACAAGAAGAATTAATTATGGAAAGATACTCATCACCGATATCTTATTTCTGGGGTGTTTTATGCACGCTTTTAGGTGCGCTTAGCTTAAATGATATTGCCATTATTGTCGGTATTATTTTATCAATAGCGACATTTATCATTAACTGGTTGTATAAACGCCGAGATTTTTATCATAAAAAGAATTTGAGAGAGCAATACTATGAAAAACACAACAAGAATAGCGACGAGTGCGATTTGTAGTGTTTCGGTAATCATTGGTATTGTTATTGCTAATTACTCAGACGAAATCAGAACGAGCAAGGCGGGGCTTGAAATAATCGGTAATGCAGAATCATGCGCACGAGAGCCGTATTATTGTCCTGCTAATGTATTAACGGTTGGTATTGGCTCAACGGGTAACATTCAGCAAAAAGCTTACACAGACGAGGAAATAGCCAAAAGATGGGTTAGTGATATCAAAACAGCAGAAATGTGCGTTAATCGCTACGCTAATGGTTTTCATCTGCCACAGCCTGTTTTTGATTCCGTTACTTCGATTACATTTAATGTTGGGTGCACAAAGATGCGTACTTCAACAATGTATAAACATCTAAACAATGGCGATTATAAAGCAGCTTGTAGTGAGTTCCCAAGGTGGAATAAAGCGGGCGGTAAAGTACTGAATGGCTTAGTAATCAGACGAGAAAAGGAGAAAGCGTTATGTCTATCTTATGCTTCATCATCGCTTCAATAATGGCTGTTAATGATGTCAACGGCTGGGGTTGGTTTTTATTTGTATCGTTATTGTTGAGTGATTCATCATGTTCAAATTGTCAAAAGTAAATATAACGTTGATTAGTATATTGGCTTTTGTTAGTTATTTTGCATACAACTGTTGGCAAGATAAAAGGCTTGCTGTAATGAGAGCAAATAAAGCTGAAGCAAAGTACGAAAAGTATATACAAGATAATAATGAAGTTAAAAAAATTGAATCAAACATTATTGAGGCAATAAAAAATGGTCAAGCTAAAACAGATGCTTTACGTAATGATATCGATAATGGTCTTGTCGAGTTGCGCGTCAAAGTCGAATCCGTCGAGCGAGATAGTGCCACCGCCGGCGGTGTTGCTATCCAAGCCTTACGACTTGCAAGAACTTCTCAACAAGATTATTACAATCTCACCTACGCAATCGAATACAACAAAGTAATAATTGAAGGTTGGCAGAAATACTATTGTAAAGAGATTGCGCCTAAGAACGGCACAGAGTTTATGTGTGATTAAGCTAATACCATGATAAACGTATATAACAATACTAGATGGCGTAAAGCCCGATTAACATATCTACAACGTAACCCATTTTGTGTTATGTGTAGGAAGCAAGGCAGATACGAACCTGCTACAGCAGTAGACCATATTATCCCTCACAAACTCGAACAAGCATTAATATCGAAAGACCCAATAAAGATAAAGAAAGCCCAAAAGCTATTTTGGGATTCATCAAACTATCAAGGCTTATGTAGTACTCATCACTCAAGCACTAAACAACGTATTGAGAATAGAGGAGTAGAGATAGGATGCGATGTGAACGGTATGCCTTATGGTGGGCATTGGGTTGATGGTAAAAAATAAATCATTATTCTATAACAAGTTATCAAAAAATCATAAATAAGGGGAGGGGTGGTAAATTTCTACAACTTTTGGTCGTCCAAACCGCCCACCCTCATTCATTTTAACGCTAACCCGATTTTTTTAGTTTTTTTAGGATTGATTATGACCGCAAAAAAGAAAACACGCTCAGATAGCACTACGGCGGTTATCAGGGCAATGGATAATGCCGCTAAAAATACAATTGAACCACCAGAACATGCAGGGTTGACGGCTAAAGCTCGTCCTTTTTGGGATGCTAACATTAAATCGAAATCGTTAGATTTATGGACGGATACCGACCTTATCGAATGTGCTGATTTATGTAATAACCAGTTAAGAATTCTCGAATTACGGAAAGAGCTGGCTAAGGAGAATAAAAAAATTGGCGAAGAACGAAACTCTAACGAGATAAAGCGAATTGATAAGCAGATTACTGACTTAGGTCGATTAGTGGCAGCACAAAAAAGAAATCTGCAAATACATTCTCACGCAACAAACGGCGAATCACGAGATCAAGTTAATCATAATAAAAACGAGCAAGAAGCTAGAAGATACTTGGGTAAACACGATGATGGCTTGCTTGCCACTCCAATACATTAAGGTGGAATATGACGAGAGGTGAAAAAGTAATTGCTTTTATTGAGCGATATTGCCGAGTCCCCGATGGCGAACATCTTGGTGAGCCGATGCAATTGGCCGATTTCCAGAAAAAGTTCATATTAGAAATCTACGATAACCCACACGGCACTCACTCGGCATACCTTAGTATTGCGAGAAAGAACGGAAAGACAGGTTTAATTGCTGGGCTGTTATTGGCGCACTTGGTTGGCCCCGAAGCTGTACAGAATTCGCAAATTGTAAGTGGTGCAATGAGCCGAGAACAAGCGGCAATAGTCTTTGATTTAGCAGTTAAAATCGTGAATTTAAACCCTGAACTACAAAGAATTGTAAGGGTTGTACCAAGTGGAAAACGGCTTTATGGTTTACTTTGTAATGTTGAATATAAAGCGTTAGCCGCTGAAGGAAAAACGGCACATGGACTATCGCCAATTCTTGCTATCTTGGATGAGGTAGGGCAAATAGTTGGGCCAAGAAGCGATTTTGTTGATGCAATTACAACATCGCAGGGTGCACATAAAGCACCATTACTCATTGCAATTAGCACACAAGCGGCTAACGATGCAGATTTATTTAGTGTGTGGCTTGATGATGCAAAAAACTCTAACGATCCACATATTGTTTCCCATGTTTATTCTGCTGAAAAAAACGCTGATGTGTTGGATGAAGATGCTTGGAAAGCAGCAAACCCAGCCCTTGGTTTGTTTCGTTCCTATGATGATCTGAAGCGACTTGCTAATGCCGCTAATCGAATGCCGAGCGAAGAAAACAAGTTCAGAAATTTAAACTTAAATCAAAGGGTATCCGTCGTTAGTCCTTTTGTATCTCGCAATGTTTGGGAATCTTGCTCAGCTAAACCAACGTCAGAAGATATCATTAGTTTTGCGGGACTTGATTTATCACAAAAGAATGACCTAACCGCATTCGTTGTTATATCAAAAACAAGTGATGGGCATTGGAACGTTCACCCGTATTTTTGGGCAACAGAAGTTGGCATACATGACCGCTCAAAACGTGATAGAGTGCCGTACGATGTATGGGCTAAACAAGGTTACTTAAGAACAACGCCACGGGCATCTATTGATTATGAGTATCTAGTTAAAGAGCTAGATGAAATCATCCAAGAATACAACATTTCTGCTATTGCCTTTGATAGATATCACATTGACTTTTTAATCAAGGAGTTTGAGCGAATTAATGCCAACCCACCGTTAGTTAAGTTTGGGCAAGGTTTTAAAGATATGACGCCTGCCTTGTCGATTTTAGAAGATGAACTTTTAAATGGAACTATCAGACACGGTAACCATCCAATATTAACTATGTGCGCCGCTAATGCTGTTGTTACAAGGGATGAAGCGGACAATAGGAAGTTCGATAAGCACAAAGCAACAGGGCGGATAGACGGAATGCAAGCGTTAGCTATGGCTTTTGGTGTAACAAATAAAGAAGATGAGTTGGAAAACAATTTATCAGATCACATCCTAAACGTAGGAATACGGTCCTTATAATGAATATTTTTAATTTATTTAAACGTAAATCGCAGGGCGTTACCACCTCTCAAGAGGTACCCAATTACATCGGTCTTTCACTAGATACTTACGCGGGTCGCAGAGTTAGCCCGGCCCTAGCTATGCAGTTAACGGCGGTATTCGGTTGCGTGAGAGTGCTAACGGAATCGGTTGGAATGTTACCTTGTTTTTTATATCAAGCGACCGATAACGGGCGAAAGAAAGCACCTAAAGAAAAACTGTACTCGCTTTTGTACGTTGCACCAAATAACTATATGACACCGCAGGAGTTTTGGGAGTATCTAATCGGTTGCCTTTGTTTGCGGGGTAACTTTTACGCTTACAAAGTTAAAGTATTCGGTGAGGTCGTTGAGTTACTCCCTCTCTTGCCCGGTAGCGTACAGCCCAAGCTTAATGAGAAATGGGAGCCTGTTTATCAAGTCACATTCCCCGACGGCTCTTGTGATGTTTTATCCCAAGAGGAAATTTGGCATGTACGCACATTCTCAATGGATTCTTTAATCGGGCTTAGCCCAATTAGTTATGCACGGCAAGCTATAGGGCTTGGTTTAGCGACGGAAGAACACGGCTCCAGACTGTTTAGTAATGGTGCAGTATCAAGCGGCGTATTACAAACTGACCAAGTATTAACGGATGAAGCGTACAAGCGATTAAAGGATAATTTTCAAGAACGTCATCAGGGTTTATCAAATGCACATAAGCCGATGATCTTAGAAATGGGGCTTAAATGGAATAACATTAGTATGTCTGCCGAAGATGCCCAATTTCTAGAAACACGGAAATTTCAATTAGAGGAAATATGCCGAATATTTCGAGTGCCGATGCATATGGTGCAAAACACTGATAGGGCTACATTTAATAATATTGAAAATCTAGGTATGGGATTTGTTAACTACTCATTAGTACCGTATCTAACACGTATTGAACAGCGCATAAATGTTGGTCTGGTTAATAAAGAAAAGCGAGGACAGTTTTATGCCAAATTCAATGTAGGAGCTTTATTGCGAGGCGATATGAAATCACGTTATGAATCGTACGCCACAGGTATTAACTGGGGGATTTTGTCACCGAATGAGTGCCGAGATTTGGAAGAGCGTAACCCAAGAGAGGGTGGTGACATCTATCTAACCCCAATGAATATGACCACTAAACCACAGGATAATAACAAAAATGCTAAACAAAAAGAGGCTTGATATACCCTTTGAAATTAAGTCAATCAGTGATACAGGGGCGTTTATGGGCTACGGCTCGGTATTCGGCGTAAAAGATAGCTATTCCGATATTGTGATTAAAGGTGCTTTTGCTAATTCGCTTAATAAGTGGAAAGAAAAAGGACGTTTACCTGCACTCCTTTGGCAACACAAGATGGACGAACCTATCGGCTATTACACAAAAATGGTTGAGGACGATAACGGGCTATACCTTGAAGGACAGTTATTAATTGATGATGACCCACTCGCAAAACGAGCACACGCTCATATGAAGGCAAAATCATTATCTGGATTATCAATTGGCTACATATTAAACGATTATGATTATGACAAGGAAAAATCCGCATTCATTTTAAAGGATATTGACCTTTGGGAGGTTTCCGTTGTCACGTTCCCTGCCAATGATGAAGCAAGGATTGATAACGTAAAAAGTATTTTCGAAAGTGGTGATATACCGCCGCCGAAAGAAATAGAAAGAGTACTGCGTGACGTTGGACTCTCCAGAACTCAGGCAAAGGCGTTCATGTCTGAGGGATACTCTTCACTAAAACAGCGAGACGTTAGTAATAGCGAAGAAAACGCATTAAATATTTTAAAATCTATTTTTAACTAGGAGTTTATATATTATGGCAGTAGATCAAAAAGATGTTGAACTGGTCGCGCAAGAAATTAAAAATCAATTTGAGCAATTCAAGTCAACAAATGACAAGCGACTAGAAGCTATCTCACAAGAAAAAAGCGCGTTAGCTGACAAAGTTGAAACTTTGAATGGCAAAATATCAGAATTAGATAATTTAAAAAATGTGCTAGAAAACGAACTAAAAGAGGTCAAACGCCCTGCAGGCGGTAACCAACAAGCCTCAGCACATAAAGAAGCGTTTGCCATGTTCATCCGCAAAGGTGACGAACAAGGATTAGCCGAACTGGAACGAAAAGCAATGCAAACTGGCGTTGATGCTGACGGTGGCTTTGCGGTACCAGAAGAGCTAAATACTGATATTTTAGCCGCATTGCGTGATGAAGTTGTGATGCGTCAAGAATGTACGGTAATGACGGTTGGCACACCTGATTGGAAAAAGCTAACCAGTAAAGGTGGCATTGCTAGTGGTTGGGTTGGTGAAACCGATGAGCGAACAGAAACAGGAACACCAAAACTCGGTGTTATTTCTCCTGTCTGGGGTGAAATCTACGGTAACCCATACGCCACGCAAACCATGCTTGATGATGCCTTTTTTAATGTTGAATCTTTTATTGTGAATGAGCTTTCCCAAGAGTTTGCAGAAAAAGAAGAAGAGGCATTTACACTCGGTGACGGAAATAAAAAACCGAAAGGCTTTTTAGCTTACGAAACTACAGCGCAAGCAGATAAAGATCGCGATTGGGGTAAATTACAAAACGTTGTAGCAGGTGCGGCGAATCTAACAACTGATGATATTGTGAAGTTAACTTACACACTGCGTAAGGTCTATCGTTCAGGTGCTAAATTTATGATGAACAATCAATCATTGTTAGCGGTTCGTTTACTAAAAGATTCTAATGGTAATTACATCTGGCAACCAGGCTTACAAGTTGGCCAACCATCATTATTATCGGGTTTTGCTGTCGCTGAAAATGAGCAAATGCCTGATATCGGCGACAGCTCAGGCAAAGCACCAATCGCATTTGGTAACTTCAAACGTGGCTTTTATATCTTTGATCGCATTGGTATTCGTATGTTACGAGACCCATACACTAAGAAGCCATTTGTTGGATTCTATACAACTAAACGTGTTGGCTCTATGTTGAATGATAGCAATGCTATTAAAGTGTTAACTATGCCAGCGGTTCAATCACGTTCAGCAAAATCTTAACTGAAAAGACAAGGCCCTTTATTAAATAAAGGGCTTAGAGGTTTTTATGTCTACCATAACTTATAAATTTCCAACGCTAGATGAAATCAAAAACCAATGTCGAATTGATAATGATGATGAAGACAATTTATTAAATATATATTTAAAGGCCGCAATTAGTAGAGCACAGAATTACACCAACCGTATATTTTATGAGGATGAAATACCGGCTGACGCATGTCCATCAGCCATGTTAGTTGAACCAGATGTAAAAATTGCAATTTTGTTGGCTGTGGGGTATTGGTATCAACAACGTGAAGATGTTGCTAACGAACAGTTATATTCTATTCCTCTTGGCTTCAATGCCTTATTAAACTCTTACAGGTATATACCAATATGATTAGAGCGGCAGGCAAACGAAATCAAAAAATATTGATTCGCCGAAGGTTTGATATCCCCGTTGGTTTTAGTGATGTAGATCCTGAATACTCAAAAGGTTTTTACAAATGGGCTAAAGTCACACAACCGAACTCAGCAACCTATTTTAATTCAATTCAGACCGATAATGTAATTACTCATTATTTTGAAATAATTGCCAACGACGGGATGCCAATATCTGTTGATTATGAAATTGTTTGGAACGGTTCGGTTTATCGAATTAAACGATGTCGTTGGTTAGATCAGTTAAAAAAATATCTTTTACTTGAATGTGAGGGGTTTGCACTAAATGAATGATTACAACGTTCATGTTGATTTTAAATTAACCGAAGTGGCGGAACTTGACCGAAAAAAAGTGCGTAAAACCTTCGTCAAAATCGGTAGAAAAATTCAAGCAACATCACGCGCATTAGTTAGTAAAAAACAGGTTTCCAAAAGTGGTGAATATCCGGGATATCGAAGTGGTAAGTTGAGTCGTTCAATCGGTTATAAAGTCCCAAGACCAACATCACGTCGCCCAGGATTAATGGTTATTGTGATGCCAAATCTTAAAGGCGGTAGCAACATGGAAAAACTGATGGGGCCATACTATCCAGCATTTCTATTTTATGGTGTTCGGCGTAATGCCAAACGAGGGAAAAGCCATAAAAAAGGCGCATCAGGAGGAACGCCCTGGCGCATTGCACCACGTAAAAACTTTATGATTGACGCATTAAATAAAGAATCGTCATGGAGTAAATATGTATTAGCTAAAGAGCTAGTTAACGCAATGAAGCAGGTTAAACAATGAAATTATCACATATCGTCCACACATTGCGTCATTTTAGCCCTAGCTTTGAAGGTCGTGTTGGGGGAGCTGCTGAATTTTCAGCTATTAAAGATACAGCATTTTTAAAATTACCTGCCGCTTATGTGGTTCCGCTTGATGATAGAGCAGAAGATAACCAGTCACAAACGGATTATTGGCAAAATGTGACTGAGGGGTTTGGAGTTATTGTTGCATTAAAGCCACTTGATGAGCGAGGACAACACGAAGCATACGACATTGTCGAAAACATAAAAACCGAACTTTGGCGAGCATTGCTTGGCTATGAACCTTCACCTGCGCATTATCCTATTCAATATGATGGTGGTGATTTACTTGATTTAGATCGAGGTAGAATTTTTTATCAATTTAATTTTAGCGCAGTGCGGGAAGTTGGGTTTGATGATACTCGACAATATTTTGATTTAAACGCTATTGATAACCCAATCCCCGATCCCGATTGGCAAACCGATCCAAGTAACCCCGATATTACCGAACCTCCGCAGTACAACCCGTTAAACATTGGAAACTTCGATACTCTATCAGGGACTGTTAATGAACAGGATTCAAAGGTAACCGTTAATTTTGAACACAATAATATCTATGAGGGCAATAATGATAATTAAACCAGCAAGTGGCAAGCGGGTATATGACCCCAATAATGGGGATTATTTACCAGCAGACGGTCGTAATGTTGAGTTTAACCAATACTGGGCTAGACGACTAACAAATAATGATGTTGAAGAAGTTACAAACATCAAAGTAAAACAAGAAAAAAAGGTAGCTAAAAATGACAATTAGTTTTAACAACATTCCTAGCAATATAAAAGTGCCGCTATTCTATGCGGAAGTGGATTCCTCTGCGGCCAATACAATCCAAGATAGCGGTGCTTCATTAATTATTGCTTATCCATTGGCTGAAAGTCCAATTGAGCGTAATAAACTTATTATTATGCCAACAGCAGATCACGCTAAAAAACTCGCAGGACGAGGCAGTCAATTATCTAGAATGGTTGAAGCCTATCGCAATATTGATAATTTTGGTGAGCTTTTTGTCATCGCTGTAGATGAACCCACAGCAGGCTCGAATGCGTCTGGTACTATCCAAATATCAGGTATAGCAGAAGAAACAGGCACATTAAGTCTCTATATCGGCAACAGTAAAATTCAATCGCGAGTAACCGTCTCTGATACTGCAGAAACCATAGCAAACGGATTACATAATGCGATTAATACTCATCTTGATTTACCTGTTACCGCAACCGTGACGAATAGTACAATAACGCTAACAGCTAAAAACAAAGGGTTGAGTGGTAATGACATTCCTTTGTGCTTTAACTACTATGGCACAATCGGCGGAGAAGAAACCCCAGACGGTTTAAATATTGTTATCACTCAAATGTACGGCGGAACTGGCACTCCAGATTTAACACCGGTTATTGCTGCCATGGGTGACAAACTCATTGATTTTATCGCATTCCCATTTAATGACTTATCATCTTTGGCAACATTTAATCATGAAATGGATGATACTACAGGACGTTGGAGCTATGCCCGCCAATTATATGGACACGCTTATACCGCTAAAAAAGGTGATTTATCCGAGCTTGTCGAATTTGGTGATAAATTAAATTACCAACATATTACCGTAGCAGGCTATGAAAAAACTATCCAAACGGGTATTGATGAATTAGTTGCGATGCGAACTGCTCGTAATGCTGTATTTATTCGTAATGATCCGGCTCGCCCAACACAAACTGGATTATTAAATGGTGCATTGCCAGCATCCGATAGTCACCAATTCACGCTTACAGAACAACAATCATTATTAAGCCACGGTATTGCGACAGCATATGTTTCTAGTGGTAAATTATTAATTCAGCGAGATATCACCACATATCAACGTAACAGTTACGGCATTGCGGATAATAGCTATCTTGATAGTGAAACACTTCATACACTTGCATATGTATTACGTAAATTACGTAGCGTGATCACATCGAAATACCCACGTCATAAACTGGCTAACGACGGTACACGATTTGGGGCAAGGCAGGCAATTATCACACCCGCAGTAGCTAAGGCGGAAATTAATGCAACATATCGTCAATTAGAATTACTAGGCTTAGTTGAAAATTTTGATGTGTTCAAGAAGAACTTAATTGTTGAACGAAATGTGAACGACCCAAATCGATTGGATGTGCTATTCCCACCCGATCTCGTTAATCAACTACGCGTTTTTGCTGTGTTAGCACAGTTTAGATTGCAATATCCAGAGGAGAAAAACTAATGACACAACGACGTATTGCAGGAACAACTTACATTAAAGTTGATTCTATCCAGTTATCATTAACGGGCGGTATTGAAGTCCCAATGAATACTAACGTTAAAGAAAGTATTTTGGGGTTAGATAATAGCGTTCACTACAAAGAAACATTCCGTGCTCCCTACATTAAAGGGACTTTTAAAGTACCGAGTGATTTTCCAATCGACAAGTTAATGTCTAGCGATTCAATGACAGTTACAGCAGAACTTGCCAACGGTAAGGTTTACGTTTTATCTAATGCTTGGGTTGAAGGTGAAGTTAATCACAATGCCGAAGAAGGTACAGCAGAAATCGAATTTCACGGTGAAGAAGGATTTTATCAATAATGAAAGAAATTAAATTATCACAGCCGATTATGGCACATGGCAATGAGTTACATGTGCTAGAATTAAAAGAGCCTACCATTAAAGATATCAAAAAATTAGGCTTTCCATTTGATGGCCAAATGATTGGTGACCCTAAAAAAGTGGCCAATTACATTGTTGAGCTAGGTAACGTTACGCCAAGCTCCGTTGATCAACTTACACCCCATGATTTTTTAATGATTACGGGTGAAATTATGATGTTCTTCAGCCCAAAGGAGAAGGTGGAGAGTACAGCGGAGGAACAACAGACAACGGAATAATCACAATTGAATATCTTGTAAACCTTTGTTTTGACCTTGCCAAGTATTGGCAACTCTCCCCCTTTTATATCATAGAAGAACGTTCACTATCCGAAGTTTTTGAATTATGTGAACAAGCAAATCGCATAGAAAATAGCAAGGAATCATAAATGGCAGGCTTTAACTTAAAAGCAGTGGTGACATGTGTTGATAAACTGTCACCTCAATTAAATACCATGAAAGGCAAACTTGAAAAGTTCCAAAAAAAAATGAACAAATCAGGCTTTGGCAAACTTGGTTTAAAAGATGCTGTAACAGGTTTGGCTATTTCTGCGCCGTTTGTTAAAGGGGTGAAAGATGCGATGGCGTATGAAGAAGTGATGGCTGACATTAGGAAAGTCGTTGACTTTGATACGCCTGAACAATTTAAACAAATGGGCCAAGATATTCGTGAAATGTCATTAGCATTACCGATGGCTGCCAAGGATATTGGCGCTATTGTCGCTGCTGGTGGGCAAGCAGGTATACCCAAAGAGGATTTAAAGCAGTTTGCCGAAGATGCCGTAAAAATGGGTATTGCTTTTGACACATCGGCCGAAGAAGCGGGCAGTACAATGGCTACTTGGCGCACAGCTTTAAAACTCACTCAAAGTGAAGTTGTTGGGCTATCAGACAAGATCAATTTATTGAGTAACACACAAAATGCAAAAGCAAAAGATATATCAAGCGTTGTATCACGGATCGGTACACTTGCTGCAACATCAGGGGTTAGTGCAGATAAATTAGCGGCATTAAGTTCAACAATTATTGCAACGGGTACCAATACCGATCAAGCGGCTACAGGTATTAAAAACTTTATGCTGACGCTAACATCAGGAAAAGCAGCGACAGCGAAACAACAAAAAGCTTTGCAACAGTTAGGTTTCACATCAACTCAAATAGCGAAAGGGATGCAGAAAGACGCCGAAGGGACGATCATGTCGGTACTTGAATCGCTAGGTAACGTGTCGGAGGACAGGCGTACTGCTGCATTAACTGTATTATTTGGAAAAGAAAGTGTTGCCGCAATATCACCATTACTCAACAATATGGAGTTATTAAAGGAAAACTTTAAACGTGTCGGTGACCAATCGCTGTATGCTGGATCAATGCAGAAGGAATATGAATCCCGTTCAAATACAACTGCAAATAAATTGCAGCTTTTTAACAATGCGCTAACCAATATTAGTTTATCAATTGGTGATGCGCTGTTACCTGCATTTACTGAGTTATTAAATCAAATGCAGCCGCTAGTTGTTTCATTCGGCCATTTCATCCAAGAAAACCCTGAACTAGTGAAGATGATTGCAATGGCGGTTGCAGGGTTAATTGGTCTTCGTGTTGCGTGTGCGGGGGTGAATATTATTGTTGGTGCGTTATCAACGGGGATCACCCTTTTCAACGGGATATTGAAAGGCGTTACTGTTGCAACAAAACTATTTACATTTGCACAAATAGCATTATCAAATGCGTTTAAAGTTGTGCGTATAGCATCCATAGCTTTAAACGCTGTGATGGCTATGAACCCAATCGGTCTTATCATGACCGGTATTGCTATAGCAGCTACATTAATCATCACATATTGGGATGATATAGTTAAGTTCTTTCAGTGGTTGTGGGGTGTTATTAAGCCTTACGTTATGCCGATTATCAATTTCTTTATTGAAGGGTTCAAAGTTGGAGCTTCTTTTATTGTTAATGCTTGGGGTGCTGTTAGTAAGTTCTTTAGTGGATTATGGGAATTTATCAAACCCTTTGTCATGCCTATCATTAACTTCTTTATAGCAGGTTTTAAAGCAGGCGGTGAAGATATTGTAAAATCATGGGAAGTTGTAGGTAAATTCTTTAATGGTATTTGGGAGTTTATCCAGCCATACGTAATGCCCATTTTTGATGTCTTTATCGAACCTTTTAAAAATGCGGGGGAAGCTATACCCAAAGTGTGGGAAAGTGTTCAGAATTTCTTTAAAAACTTGTGGGATAACGTTAAGTCCGGCATCCAGCCGCTACTAGATGCGTGGAACTACATTTTCGGTGATGATGAAAAGGAAGTAAAAGTTAAGATTGATACGGCAAATTTACCGAAAGAAATAGCAAAACCAATGGTCACCTATCCATATTATCAAGCACCACAAATGCCACTAAACAACTTTTCAAATAATAATGTAAATCGCAACAGTAAAGGCGAGCTTGTTGTTAAGTTTGAGAATGCACCGAATGGCACAGTAGTAAAAGAGACAAAACAGGCATCAGGTTTTAATACTAAAACTGATGTTGGCTGGAATCCCTACGCTAACTTTGGGAGAAATTAATGAGTTTTATGAGCTTTATGAACTTAAACTGGTTAAATAATTTATTGCCAGCTAGTTTTCGCGGTGTTCCTTTTCAAGTTAGCGGTACATCATCAGAGTTTGGACGGCGGAATCAGACGCATGAATACCCGTTTAGAGATGTACCCTATACCGAAGATCTGGGACGTTCAGCACGTAAAAATAAAATTGACGCCTTTGTGGTTGGTGACGATCACAAAGAACAAGCTGAAAAACTGGTAGAAGCAATCGAGGAAGAAGGCGCAGGAATACTCATCCATCCAATACTTGGCGAACTTAATGTCAATATTGTGGGTACAGCAACTGTCAGCAACTCCGTTGAAAACGGTCGAATGAGTGTTATTTCATTTTCATTTGTCGAAGCAGGTGAGTTAATATTCCCTGATTCGTCGGTAGCGACTGATGATGTAGTTGATGAAAATGCAGATAATGTAGATCAAGCACTATTAGATGCGTTTGAAGATTTTGACTTAATTGATGCGCCTGATTTTGTACAGCACAGCATTCTTGATGACACCGTGTCAATTTTAAATGACATCGCTGATGCTTATAATGCGATAACTCCATATGTTAATGATGCGGTTAAAATCCTAAATGGTGACCTGTCGCCAATTCTCGGTGCGGGTGGTTCAGCCATTATTAATTCAATTAAACATGTTTGGACGAGTGCAACAAAATTTTCCAATTCTATAAATGGGTTGATAGCAAGAGCAAAAGTATTTAACGGTATATCATTTATAAAAAGCATTTTACCTGGTGCTATTTGGTCAACGGATAGCAAATCAACTAAAAAAAGGAAGAAAAATCAAAACTTAATTAATACTGCTATTCGAGTTACCGCACTAACAGAAGCATCACGAATAATCGCATCACTACCGAAACAGGTTGAAGATAAAAGGAAGCAAGCTTTTGCTCCTGTGGCATTAGAATCAACAAAAGGTAAAAAAGAGCATTCTTTTGACCAAGATCATACGTTACCAACTCATCATTCAACGGCTAACATAACAAACACTCCCGTATCAACATCATCAACAGTTGAAAAAAGTAACACAATTTCATTTGATGATTTACTGGATATCAAAGAATCCATTAATGAATCCTTTGATAAAGAATTGTCACGAACCGAGCATGATGGTTTATACATTGCGCTAGTAAAATTAAAGGCTGCGGTTAACCAAGATATCAATGCTCGCTTAATCAAAATAGAAAAAACAATTGTCTATATTCCTAATGAAGTATTGCCCGATTTAGTTTTAGCTCACTATCTTTATAACAATGCTACACGTTGTGATGATATATCGATTCGCAACAATATTCTTCATCCTGGTTTTATTCCTGTTAAAGAGCTGCGAGTACCGAAACCATGAATCAAAATAAAGTTTTTTTGAAAGTTAACCGTCAGTATTTTGGTGGCTGGACTGATGTAAGTATTTCGGCAGGTATTGAACGGCTAGCCCGTGATTTTAATGTCACTATCACCCGTCAATGGCCTTCATCAACTGACAATACAGAAACAAAAATTGATGTTAAAAATGGTGATTTAGTTGAAGTGTATATCGATGATGATGTGGTTTTAACCGGTTACGTTGAAGCGTTGCCGATTCGGTACGATGCAGGATCGCTATCAATGGGCATTGTCGGTAGAAGTAAAACGGCTGATTGTGTTGATTGTAGTGCGGTACCCAAACAATATAGCGGTAGTTCAACTATTCAAGTTATTCAAGATTTGGTTAAACCATTCAAACTGAATGTTATTAATCAAGGCAGTGATGCAGGTTCCGTTAGTATTCAAGCGGATCAGGGGGATACCGTTTTTGATGTCATTAGTAAAAT
This sequence comes from Gilliamella intestini, assembly GCF_900094935.1. Taxonomy (GTDB): domain Bacteria; phylum Pseudomonadota; class Gammaproteobacteria; order Enterobacterales; family Orbaceae; genus Gilliamella; species Gilliamella intestini. The sequence continues at coordinate 6,147 of NZ_FMBA01000026.1, read as the reverse complement.
AATGGGCATGCAACAAATTGTTGTGTTTGATGATGAGCAAGGGCAAGTAATAATTGGTGATATTGGTTCAGATGAGGCAAAAACAGCATTGGTTTTAGGGGCTAATATTTTGTCTGCGGATACTGAAAAGAGTATCAAAGATCGGTATTCCGATTACTTTGTCTCAGGGCAAGGCGTCGGTGATGATGAAAACTTTGGTGAAGCAACACTAGCATCAGTTAGATCCACATCTAAAGATGAAGGGATCTTAAGATACCGCCCTCTAATCATTAAACAGTCTGGCGATTCGAATAACGGTACTTGCCAAGAACGCTGTGAAATGGAAAAAGTGCTGAGAGCAAGCAAAACCAGAGAAGTTACATACACGGTTCAAGGTTGGCGGCAAGGTGATGGAACTTTATGGAAACCGAATCAAATGGTTGTCGTTGATGATCCGCTACTGGGTTATGATAATGAAAAACTGGTTATTGCCGAAGTTAAATACAGCTTAAGCAGTCGTGGAACGTTATGCGAATTAAAAGTAGGACCCGTTGAAGCATATTTGCCAGATAGGAAGAAAACCAAGAAGAAAAAAGGTAAGAAAGCCGATGGCGAGGTATTTTAATGCGTAAAGTTTTAAATAAAATAATGAACCTTGTATCTCGTGGCTATATCACATTCAGTAATAGCGCAAGCAAATGCCAGACGTTGCAAATCAAAATGTCGGGAGGTGAACAAAAAAGTGATGTCGAGCATATCGAGCCATACGGGTTCACATCAAGACCATTGGATGGCGCAGAAGCAGTGGCGCTATTCTTAGACGGCGATAAGTCGCATGGAGTTGTTCTGGTAGCGGGCGATCGTCGCTATCGTATTAAGTCGCTTAAAAAAGGTGAAGTTGCTGTTTATACAGATGAAGGCGATTACATTATTTTTAATCGCAATAATGAAATCAATGTAAAAACAAAAAAATTTATTGTGAATGCTGATGATGCAATAGAGTTAAATACAAAAAGCTTAACAGTTAACGCATCATCAGGAACACAATTTAATACACCGTCATTAAAATCGTCTGGAGAAATAGAGGATAAAACTAGCACTATTTCAGATATCAGAACCGTTTATAATGGTCATACACATAACGAAACAAACACGGTAACACGCAATCCAAATCAAAAAATGGGTTAGTTTGTATAGACGTTTAATTCAAAGGGGACAAATTGCGCCTTTATTCTGTCAAAATAATACGTCATTTCAAAAGGCGCATCTTTTGCTAATACCCACAGATGTCCCGCTTGTTTTAAAGCATCATCTTTGGATGCCAGTTTAGGCTGTAACATCCTCATTACAGAATATGTTGAACACAACATACCTTGTCGTGCTTGTTCATTTTTTGCATTGCCAGTAGATGTTATTTGTATGTTGGTTAATTTATCTTTTTCGTTAATTTCTAATATGACAGTAAACGTAACGTTACCTAGATTAAATTCTTGATAACCGTTTGCACCATCATTTATTAAACGCAACTTATCTACTTTCATTTCTGCACATTGTGGAATTGTGTTGAAGTATTTTTTTACCCCTTTATCAAACTGTTTAGCAGTTAATGACAGGGCTTTTTGTTCTGCGCTCGCTGAGACTGTTAATAAAACCAAAGCTAACAAAAACAATCTTTTCATTCTTTATTCCTTATTCTGTGAGTTAGTAACATGTTTATAAACGTTAATGACAAATTGATGTCAATGTCATCACATACAAAACCACTGTATCGATCTTTAATAATTTCGCTATTCACATGGCGACGAAAAAACGCCAGTGATGATTCAGAACACCCGTACGGTTGGTGGGGCGATTCTTACCCTAGTATAGCAAATGACAAAATTGGGTCACGCCTTTATTTATTGGCTCGCTCAAAATTAACTAATCAAACAGCGAACTTTGCAAAAATTTATATAAAAGAGGCTGTGCAATGGATGATCGATGACGGGATAGCTTCTCGAATAGAGGTTTCTGTAAAGCGAACCGATTTAACGGTTTTAGTTGCTACTATCAATATTTATAAAACAGATGGAAGCAATGAAGAATTTAGGTTTGACAACTTATGGAGTGATATTAATGTCTAGTGGATTTTCAAGACCAACATTACCGGATTTAATCACAACTATACGCAATGATTTGTATGCGCGCCTAGCTGTTGATGATGAATTAATTTCATTACGCCGTAATGACCCAGAAGTATACGGACGAGTTATAGCGGGGGCCACGCATGTGTTATTGTGCTACATTGAAAATATGGCCAAAAATATTTTACCTGATCAAGCAGACGAAACTTGGTTGATCCGACATGGGAATATGAAGCGTTGCTATAGAAAACAACCAACACCAGCAGTTGGTTATATTCGATTTGATGAAGTGGCTGATGGCATTGTTATCAATAAAGACCAAAAAGTGAGGCGTCAAGTTGATCAGCGTATGTATACAGTTACCCAAACGACAACATCAGCAAATAATGTTTTAAGGGTGCCTGTAGTGTGTGATGAGGTAGGCAAAAAAGGAAACTGCGATGACGGTACCAGTATGTCACTGATTACCCCTGTTACTGGTCTATCATCAACTTGTTTTGCTGATTCTATTGAGTCAGGTGCTGATATAGAGGATTTAGAATCTTTTAGAAAACGAGTTATTGATAGATGGTATTACACACCACAAAGCGGAGCCGATCAAGATTATGTACAGTGGGCAAAAGAAGTTCACGGCGTTACACGAGCTTGGTGTTATCGTCATTGGGCAGGGACAGGTAGCGTTGGAGTGATGGTTGCAAATAGCGATCCAGTTAATCCCATTTTAGACAATACCACAATTCAAAACATCAAAAAACATATCGAGCCATTAGCACCCGTTGCCGGCTCTATGCTAATTGTTTTTTCACCGATACCCAAACCAATTAATTTTAAAATTATGGTCACACCTGATAACCCAGAAATTCGTTATCAAATAGAAGCCGAGTTAAAAGAATTTTTGCTACGGGAGGGGAAACCACAATCAACACTATTTAGATCACGTATTAGCGAAGTGATTAGTTCATCATTCGGCGAGTATGCTCATGAATTAGTTTACCCCGATAAAGATATTTTTGTAGAAAAAAATCAGGTAGCTGTCTTCGGAGGTATTGAGTGGATTTAGAAAAACAATACCGAAGCATGGTAGGGCACTTATTGCCATACGGTCCTGCGTGGGATAAATCAGAACCAATCCTTTTATCACTAGCATTAACACTATCCAAAACTCACGTTCGATTAGATGATTTAATGCAAGAAATCAATCCCAAAACGACGACAGAGCTGATAGATAGGTATGAGCAAATTTGCGGATTACCGGATAGCTGTTATCCATTGGATGTTCAAACGCTAACTACTCGGCGCAACCGTTTAGATTCTAAGATAAATTTGGTCGGTGGCATAAGTAAAGAATTTTTTCTACAAGTTTTAAAAGCCAATGGCTATTTAGACGCCACGATCACAAACTATAACAATGATGTTTTTACCTGTGAATCAACATGCCAAGACTATTTATATGATGAAGAGTGGCGTTTTTACTGGATTGTAAACATACCTCACGATTATCAAATAACAGAAATGACCTGTAATGACGGGTGCGATTCGCATTTGAGAAAGTGGGGGGATAAACAAATCGAATGCATAATTGAAAAATTATGCCCATCACATACCTATGTAATTTTTAAATACGGAGCAATCAATGCATAGAATTGACACATCTACTGCCCAAAGAGATAAATTCGGGCAAGGTAAAAATGGTTTTACAAGAGGCAACCCTCAAACAGGCACACCAGCAACGCAATTAGATTATCTTTATTGTGATGCCATTCAGGAAGAAATTGCTAATGCGATTGAGTCAGCTGGCATTAAACTGGATAAATCAAAGCATGACCAACTCGCTACAGCCATCAAAGAATTTGTCAAAAAAGGTAGCGTAAAGCTCAACTCATCAACTAACAGCACATCAGAAACAGAAGCGGCAACACCGTTGGCTGTTAAATATGCGTACGACTTGGCTGGGCAAGCGAAATGGCATGCTACGAATAATGCAGTTCAGAAAACTCAAAAAATAAATGGAAAACAATTAGATACTGATATTGCTTTAAATGCTTATGATATTGGTGCTTTATCTAAAAGAGATTTTTATACGCAGCTCGGTAATCCTGGTTTTGAAATTATGCCAAGCGGATTAGTTCGACAATGGGGGACTGTGCAGTTGTATCCTATACGCGAATTTAATTCTGAACAAATAGGCGATACAAAATTTTACACTAACTATTATGAAATATTATTGCCAATAGCATTTCCTCACAACTCTGATGCTGTAAATGTAACATTAGCATGCACAACATATAATAATCAAAGTTCGATGTGTGGCAACTCAGTATCGGCTAATCTGCACGGTAGTCCATCTAAATTAACCATCGCTGTTACATCGCCTCATTTAGGTTTTAACCCAGTTGTACATTTTGAGATCATAGGACATTAATATGAAAATATATTTTAGTAAATCAATAACGGGATTTTATTTTGACGTTATACATACTAATATCCCAGATGATGCTGTTGAAATAACACAATCTGAATATAAAGATTTGTTGGAGAAACAATCGTCGGGATACGAGATAGTAGCAAATAAAAGAGGTAAACCAATAGCTAAACAACAAGAGTAGAGCTGATGCTCTACTCTTGGTTTAAAGTTCTAGTATTTTTCTTTTTACCTTGTCTCCAATTGGTTTTATTAAATAAGCTAAAAAATAACAAAGTAAGACTATAATTACATAAAAATAAAAAAACTGAAATTTACCAAATTTATGAAATTGTATTTTCGTTACAAGATAATATATTATTTGGTGGTGTAATAAAAATGCCACAAATGAATATTCTGATAAAAATAATATGATTTTTTTAACTGAGTTTGGGATTATTATATTTTCATACAAACAGCAAATTATGACAAATGTCATTGCCCACATGCTAATTCCCCACATATTATATGTCCTATAGTGATTTTCTATAAATGTAATAACAATTACGATATACAGTAATGCTATAAATGCCGTAAAGAAATTTGCTTTTTTGTTTTTCAATAATAATAGATCAACAACTAGCGCCCCAAGTAAAATTTCTGGTAGTCTAGAGATAGGGTTCCAAAAAGGATCATCATTCCATAAAAGAAAATGCTCAACTATATAATGTGTATTTTGAATGGCAATCCAAGATGAAATAATAATGAGCGTGATTGCAATATAAATATTTTTATTTTTTAACCAAAAAACGAATGGGAATAATATATATACAAGAAGTATAAAACCGGTAAACCATTCTCCAATCAAATAATAAGTATTTGGAACGGTTGAACCTAAGTATCCATCTAATGCTAAAAATGTTATTAGAAGTCTGACAGGATCATCTCCCAAGCAAACTGTTGAAAATGATAAAAATAAAAAAACAGCAACAAAAATATAACAAATCCAAAAATAAGGATAAATATTTGCAATTCTCTTTTTTATATAAACTTTTAAATCAAATTTGTTTTTTGTTGAAATGTATAGTGAAGCACCGGAAGTAATAATAAAAAAAGAAACTCCAACTCCACCTAAATAATATTTATGGAAGTAATGATGATCAACTCCGTGTTGTGACAATGCGCCAACAAAATGACCCGCAACAATCATCAAAAAACTTATTGCACGAATGAAATCAATAGAGTCAATTCTGGTGCTGGGAGAAATTATTTTTTTATTGATAGCTAAATTTGACATAATAAAAACCGTTTACCAAAAGTGGCAATCTAACATACCTAGCATATTAGTAAAACACTATCAATCTTCAACCAACAATACTCAACAGCGTCTTCTAACATCACAAAATCGGCAATGCTACACTTTTGACGCTGTGGCATATTTGTGTCAACACCATGCTTTATATGAATTTAAATTACTTTATATTGCGTCACAATTAAATATCGCAAGAGGTGCAACGCTTTGTTTTTAAATAAAATTACTTTTTAGCGTCCTGCCTGTCACGCAGGGGGTCGCGGGTTCGAGCCCCGTCCGTTCCGCCAATTCTTTAAGAATATCAAACGATTAAAGCACTCCACGAAAGTGCT
>NZ_FMBA01000034.1 GCF_900094935.1 Gilliamella intestini | reverse complement strand
TGTTTAAAATCATCTGTGAATGTTCGTCTTTTGCGTTTAATCTTATTCATATTTGTTCCTTTTTTAGTTGTGATAAGTTTACCTTACCCCTTAAAAAAGTTGTATGAATTAGTGTAGCCTATCCATTCATATTTGTTCCTTTTTTAGTTGTGATAAGTTTACCTCACCCCTTAAAAAAGTTGTATGATTTAGTGTAGCCGATCCATGAATAGGTAGGTAATCCGAAAGCGTGGTTCTGATTAAATTCAGTTCCAGTAATTATTAACGGTAAATAGCAAGAGCTTGAACTGCCAGTTAAGTCAAAGTGATCAGTTAGCTACAAGAGAACTAGAGAAATCAATTTGATAAAACTAAACAACTTAATATTTTTATTACTCAATAAACTAATTTAAGTAAAGATAGACTGTAGCCAAATCGGTAATTATTACCTTTTTTATGATATTTTTTCCTATTCATTATGATCTTTAAAGAATAACTATTTGTTATTTTAAAATTAATTACAGGAATTAGTCGTATTATTTAGGGAAATTTGACAAATATAAAAAACGGGCCGTAAGCCCGTTTCAGTGATTGATTAACTGTAAAAACAACTATTGTTGTGGGATTATACTTATCTTTTGCCCACCTTTTGATACAGCTTGAATATCACGATCATACATTGCTTCACCAAATGCAGGGGGAATGCTATAGGTTCCTATATTGGTTGCTTTGATTTGATAAGTGAATTTCTGTATTTTATTATTATGTGTTGAACCATAAATGATAACACGATCTTCACGGACATCGGCATATTCTGGATACCAAGTATCTTTACCTGTTTTTATTGCAATTGGCGAAATCCAACCATAATAACCACCTTCTTCATAGTCTTCATACTCTTCATCATCACCTTGCATATATTCATCATCGTTATCCTCTTTAGGGGTAATTGCTTGTTGTACAACTTCAAATCCAGCTGGTAGTAAATCGACAATGGCAATGTTAGTCATACCCTCATTAGCTAGAGCACGAATTTGGACTGTCACATTGATTTTATCACCAAGCTTGACTTGCTCAACAGGCTTGCCATCAAGATCTGTGTATTCACGATATACTTCAAGACCTCTTTTAATTGGTTCGTTAGGTGGAGTTTTGTCATATCCTTGTTCAGAAACCATATACCAAGTAGGCAAATTTGATTGATTTGTTATGTCAATTTTCGCATCTTGAGCATTAAACAGACCTTTAGCCAAAATACCATTTAAATTTGCTATAATTCTTTGATTTTTTTCATCTTTAGAAATAGCTTTTATTAGGAGCATATCATCAGATAAATTTGAGTTATCGATACTTAATGAATAACTACTTAAAGCCAGTATTGTCATTGCAGCTGATTGAGTAGTATATTTTTGTTTATTAAGCATGATAACCATATTTTCTAGCGCTTGTGCAGGAATATCTTTTGCTTTTTCAGGAAAATGTTTGCTAATTAAATAGATTTTTCCTGCATCAACAACTAGTGGGTCATAATAGTTGTTGGTCCACCAAGCATAGTTATATGCAGTTTCTAACTGTTGCCAAACTGGTTTGATTAATTTATTTGCTTCTTTATCCATTTTTAGCATCTTGTAAGATGAAGCGAGGTACATTGCTGTAATATCTCTTTTCCATGAGTCATTTTTACTATTAAGCTCGTTAATAGCAGAAGCTAAATAGCTTGTTGTTACTTGATTTTGCCTTGTTAATAAGTAAATAGCATAAGAACGAACTCTTAAACCATAAGTACTGTTACTACTAGATTCAGCAATTTTTTGTAAATATTTATTAGCATTATCAAGCATTTTTTGGGGAACTTTATAGCCCATTTCTTTGGCTTCAAGCATAAAGTTTACTGCATATAATGTGATAAATGGATCAACATTGTAAGTTGAATACCATAAACCAATTGCACCTTCACTATTTTGGCGAGATTGCAGCACTTGGAATAATTCTGATAATGGAGCTATTCCTTCTTTTGAGGCCAGATCAAATTCCTTATATTTACTAGCGATCAAAATAGGAATCGCACGACTAACAATCTGTTCAGAGCAATAATGAGGGTAATCCTGTAAATAGGTACTTAGTCCCTTACTTAATATAAATGGTGAATAAGACGCAGCTGCTTCACGTTTACTTAAGTTACTATACATGTCTCTAAAATCAGTAAATGCTTGTTTATGATCTGCCATTCTTCCCATTCTGGTAATTAATCTGTATTCAGTTAATGGTCTTATTGAAAGGCTAACATCACGTGTGATTGTTATATCATTATAGTTGGCTGAAAAGTGAAGATCGCCATTGCCAAGTTTATCAGTTGCCTTAAATCTAAATTTTAAAACTCCCGTTTTAGCATTAGCTAATTCAATAGTTTTTTTATTGTTATCAATAATTGATAGATTAGGCGTGGTTGAAACTTTAACATCAATTGGAATAACTTTATCGCCAATATTTTCAATCAGGTTAGTTACATTGAGTGAAACCTCAAATTCATCATTTGGTGCAGCAAAATATGGAGCGTTAGGTTGTAAAACAATATCATTATGTACTGTTGTTGACATTTGTGTATGTCCCATTGTTTTGTCACCAACTGATACTGCCATGATACGAATTTTGCCATTAAAATAATCAGGCACTTTGTATTCAACGGTTTTATCACCATCGACATCAATGATACCTGACCAATAAGCTACTGGTTCATCTATTTTCCGTTTAAATGGATTTAAATGATTTGATAAGACATCATCATTATCACCATCACCACCAGGTGCTGAAGCTGTTATTAAATGTCGAAATTCTGGCAATATAAGATCTAAAATTTGCGAAGTTCTTACAGATAGTGCTTTTTTGCGTAAGAAGCTATTTAATGGATCTTTTAGTTTATAATTTGAGACCTGCAAAATCCCTTCATCTACAGCAAATACAACTGCTTTTTGTGGCGTATTTGTGTGTATTGTAATTGGTAGTGTATCTCCTGGTTTTATTAGTGATGGAGCTTGTAATACGATTTTATCGTTAAATTGCTCATTTGAAATTTTGAAAGGTATAACACCGTAACTAAGTGGACTCATAAAAATTTCATCTGAATTTGGATCACGAATAAATTGGACATTAATATAACCATTACCACCAATGTCTTTTGGTAGGGTTATTTTTTGTATAGAGCTTGTCGTATCTGTATGGAACCACTTCCAAGCATACACTTTGTCACGCTCAATAGTAATAATACCACTACCTACATAAGGCGCAGTGATTGAAACTTCTATTTCGTCACCAGGATTATATTGTGCTTCTTTAATCTTTAATGAAAGCTCCGCATTACGATCTAAATCACGAGTAACATTCCCTTTACCTACAATAGAGTATTTGCCTTGGTAAAGTAATTCGTCATCATCATTTTTGATTTGAATAATATAGTTACCAGGATTTTTACTATCTAATTGATATCTAGTTTTATCTTGATTAATCTTAAATGGTTGTTCTAATAGAACCGATTCTTTACGGCGTGATTCATATTTATAAACCCCTGAAGGCTGTTTGACTAATACCGATAGATATTTTTCTTCAATTAAAACAAGTTTTAGATCAGATAACTCTATTTTTTCTAAAGCCGGATTTATCGCTATAAAATCAATATGACGGACTGAATCTCTGTTAATATATCTTAAATTTCCATCCGCTTTTGCACCAACTAAATAATCGTTTGGTGATATAAAGGCACTTGCAGTTGCCGCAACGCTTCGTCCACTATCAGGTTCAAAAACATCAGTTAACATTCTTAATGTATAGTTGCCTTCAAAGCTTTCCATATTGTCATTAAGATTGATTTGTACTACACCGTTTTCATCTGTTGTTTCTTCATCTAATTCAACTTTAAAACTATTTCTTTCACCAGAAATATTTTGGTAGAAATAGTAATCTTCATATTTTTTGAAATAAGGTATTGATGGTTCAAGAATTAATGTATTTGTGACTCGACGATTAGCAGCATCGGTACCAAATAGATTTTTTGCTTTAATTTCAGCTTGGATATTTTCAGGTTTTAACCAACCATCTCTTATTTCAGGCAACAACTTAAGAGATACAGCAGTTTTATCTGGTTCAAATTCACGAACTACAACCGAACTTGAGCCTAATAGGATTCGCGATTCTTCATCATCATTTTTTAAATATAAATTAATATACCAATCACCAGTAGGGGATTCATAGTTAGTTTTATAGCTAAGTTCATTAAAACCTGACTTATTTAGTACAATCGATTTTTTGAGTACTAAATTGGATTTTGGATCGTAAATTTCTGCTTCTACGGTAATACCCTCTAAGGAATTAGTCCATTTTTGAGCTCTAACTATGGTACCTATATGGAATGTGTCGCCAGGGCGATAAATACCTCGATCTGAAAAGATGTGAGATCGTAACTCCCCACCTTCAAGAGTTTCACGAATGCCACCGATATCAAAACGAGATAGATTTAAATTTCTTTCATAACTTTTGATTGGTAAAAATGATAGGTCACGATCTTTTTCAACAACAAATAAAAGTGGTTTAATACCTTTATAATATTCAGATAAGGATGCAAAACTAACATGCCCATTACTATCAGTTGTTTTAGATGTAATGGTGAGACCATTCATTCCTAAAACTGAAACTTTTGCTCCTCTAATTGGATCTCCAGAATTTATAGATTGAATGAATAGATCATATGATTGGTCAAGTGATTTTTTGGCTATAATTCCTAGATCGGTAACGACAATAAAGCGAGAAGCCATAAACTCATATTTAGTATCTTCTTTATCTTTTCCATAAAGTCTTAATAAGAAAACACCACGATTCTTATTGCCATTTGTGTTAGCAGTTAAGTAACGAGTTAAATCGACATTTGTGTATTTAACTTCTTCAGGAGCCCCGGTAAAGTCTTTAGTTATGGTATATTTTTCAACAAAATGATCATTATCTAATTCACCAAAATTCATATCCTCAAATTCATAGCTTTCATTAAATGCTACTAAATGTTGAAGCTGTGAAGGGATAACACGATCTATTTCTAACTTCATTTGCTCTACATTGCGCGATACTATAGGTAGTTTTTTCTCACCTGATAAAGATAATAATGATCCAGACGCAGCAAAATCAAGATAAGTTGGGTAATTAGGAACTGTTAATATTGTCTGATAATCTTGTTTTAAAAAATACCCTTCTTGAGAAGATAAAGGTTGGTTAACTTCAATATATACTTTTGAGTTTTGTTCAGTTTTAAATTCAAAACTAATTTGATTCTGGTAAGCAAGTTCAGTATCAATTGGTTTCATTGATATTGGAGTTGCTTTTTCGAGTATTTTTGGCGTTACATTGTATTTTGTTTCGTATCTACCAGATGATCTATTGTAATAGCTTTCACTATAAGAATCATTTTCATTTTCATTTTCAGGTAATTGCCAAACTTTGATTGCTTTCGATACATCTTCAGATTTTACGGCATGACTTAATGATAAAACTAATACCTGCTGTATTTTTTCATTGCTTTTTTCAACCAATGTAAGCTCTGCTCTTGTAACACTTAAATGATATTTATCTGGTACAGTTACACTATTAGTTATATCATCATTCATTGAGTTACCACCTAAAGTTGATCTAACCCCCTTGTTAATTGTTATTTTTAAATAACCTTCTTTATCAAGTAAGGGAATAGGTGCGCTCTTTATATATGCAATTTTGTCATTATTGCCATAGGTTATAGTAAAATCGACATGGTTTAAGAATTCATCATAGTTTTTTTCGTATGAATTGTCAGATTTCTTCTCTTTTTCATAAAGCGATAAAACAATATTTTTTTCAAAGCTTTGCCTATCAACAGGATGACTAAATTGGATTGTATTTATGACGTTCCTAACATTAGTTTCTGTAGGATTGGAATAAAGCTCACCTCGATTTTTGAAATTATATTCGAAATCAGGAGAAACAAAGGAGAAGGTTTCACTATTTTTTTCTAATTCGCTATTTTCAGCCAATAATTTTGACTTATCCAATATGACTGTATATTCGATACCAAGTGGCCACTTTTTCTCTTTTGGTGTGAATTTTATTGTTGAATTGTTTGACCATACCCATTTCCCCTCAATGTTTGGTGAAATAGTAACACCTTCTGTTATTTCATCTTTATTGATTGATTCTAGGGGAATTGGTGGGCGTTGAGCACCTGTAAATTGGATATATATATTATCATTACTTGTATTTGCTGGGATGAGTTTAGCTGAATAGGTATTTATTACTACAGGTGCTGGTTCAATCGGTTTTGGACGGTTTAAATACCAATGATAGGCATAATTACCAGAAAAATAAGCAATAAAGCCCAAAATAATACTTGTACCAATTAATGTTTTTATTTTTTTTAATGTAGAGCCTATTGCATAGTAAAACCTTTTTGCATTAGGTAGCCAGTTTGGTGTTGACCATTTAATATCACCGATAATTGGACTAAATAACCAAAAAAATCCTTTTATTAAAATGAATAAAAAAGATATAAAAGAACTGATTATTTCCCAAACTTTTTGCAGAATATTAAATGGTAACTGCAAAATAAATTTAAGCAACCTCATTGTTTTTTCCTACTCCTAATATGTAAATTTGAAATTAAATTAATTATAGTTATATTCAAAATATTTTTTATCCTGTGAAAGCTTCTGAGAAAACTTTTTATCGTTTGAACTTGATAATTAGCACTAATTTTATAAAAAATATAACCAATATAACAATATGTTATAATAATCATTATAAAAAATCTACTTGTAACATATTCAGATTTCATCAAAATAAAATACTTTTATAATCACTATTTCAATTATTTTGAATTGAAATAGTGATAACATAATGAAGAATATTTTCTATTAGGTTCTAATAAATTTCAACGTATCATAAATTTATTGATTTATATTGAACAATATTTTTCTCACTTATATCAGTAGAGTAGTGATTCGGTCATTTAGCAAATGAACAGTTTTCATTACCCTAACAATGAAATATAAGCAATACGGTAGTTTTCTGCAGGTAAATGATTGGCAATATTTGTGTAAAGATTAAGTCATCAAGCTTAATTAAGGCTAAATCAGAGTTATCCATAATATTAATCGATAAACACAATATTCATCCGGCTATTTCTCATTTTTTAGCAATAAAAACAGCCCGAATTGGAGCAGGGTAGCCTTCAATAGTTTTACTTAAATCATTTGGATCTAAAAAATCAGCTAGTGAATCAGAAGTCATCCATTCTGTTTTTCGCTGTTCCTCTAAACTCGTTGGTGATATATCGACCATTTTTACGCCCGAAAATCCACATTTGCATAACCAGTTAATCATTGTTGGAACGGATGGAATAAAGTAAACATTACGCATTTGTGCATAACGTTCCCCTGGCATTAATGCTTGATGTAATTCTCCATCAATGACTAACGTTTCAAGTACTAATTGTCCACCTTCAACTAATTGATCCTTCAATTGGAATAAATGGTCAAGTGGCGATCGACGATGATATAAAACCCCCATTGAAAATATGGTATCAAAAGCATTAAGTTTAGGGAGATGTTCAATTCCAAGTGGTAATAAATGTGCTCGTTGATCGTTACCTAGTAGTTTACGAATAGCCTCAAATTGGCATAGATAAAGTGCCATAGGATCAATTCCGACCGCGAGTTTTGCTCCAGCACCAATCATTCGCCATAAATGATAACCACTGTTACAACCCACATCTAAAACAATTTTATCTTCTAAACAATCAATATGATTAATTAAGCGTTCCCATTTCCAATCTGAACGCCATTCTGTATCAATATCAATTCCATACAAGTGAAAAGGACCTTTGCGCCATGGCATCATATTTTTTAATAATTGTGTTATCCTTTGCTGTTCACCTGTAGAAAGAGGCTCTTTTGATTTCGCTGTGACACTATGTAATAAATCAATTTGATAAGGGGAGATGGATGGTAAATGTTTAATACTGTTTAGCCATTGATTAAAGCGACTATCTATGTTTTGTTTTTGCCAATTTGCGAGTTGTGCAGGTAATACTTCAAGCCAGCTACTAAGTCTATTTTTTGCGATAATCTGGTAAAAATCACCAAAATCAATCATTCTGTTATCCTTTATCAATTACGCTTAAATTAATCTGTTATTTTATGGCAATAATAGAGCCAAAATTAAAACATTGGAACCAAGTGTCAATGTGTTTAAAACCAGCTTTAGATAGTCGCTGTTTATGTGTTTCGATAGTATCTGTTAGCATGACGTTTTCTAGCATGTTACGTTTTTGACTGATTTCAAGCTCACTATAGCCGTTAGCACGTTTAAAATCATGATGCATATTAAATAGTAATTCATCAATGCAGGTATCACTAAAACTAAATTTTTCAGATAGGACTAAAATGCCATTTGGTTTTAACGCATTATAGATATTATTTAAAACACGTTGGCGATTTTCAGGAGTTAAAAATTGTAAGGTGAAGTTGAGTACAACCATTGATGCGTTTTGCATGTTAATATGGCAAATATCATCACAAATTACATCTACAGGTGTGCTTGATTTGTAGGATTCAATATGCCGCTTACAACGTTCAACCATTGGCTGAGAATTATCAACCGCAATAATATGGCAATTTTCTTGATTGACATTGCGTCGAATAGATAATGTAGCAGCGCCTAATGAACAACCTAAATCATAAATCATTGAATTGGCTTGTACAAACCTTTCAGCTAGCATGCCGATCATCGAGATAATATTAGAATAACCAGGGACAGAGCGCTGAACCATATCAGGAAAAACTTCGGCAACTTTTTCATCAAAAGTCCAATCTCCCAATTTTTCAATAGGTGTGATGAATAATTGGTCTTTTTTGATATCCATAAAAGTTATTGGTACGATAAAAAATAATTCTGTTATTATATCATTTTTATATTCAATTATTCTAATAATTATGGGCTTTATTAATTTTGCTGTTCCTTTTATAGCCATTACTATCTGTATTTTAATATCCGTGTATTTAGGTAAACGATGGTTATTTTGGTTTAATTTTCATTTAACAGGTTATTGTAAAATCATCTATTGGGTGGTTGTTGTGAGCGCGGGATTATCATTCGTGTTTTCTAGGATATCAGACGGCACTATTAATAAACTATCCCTGCTTTTTAATTGTATTTTTGCGGTAATGCTGTGTAGTATTTTTACCCTATTGATTTTTGATGCAATCTATCTATTTAGTAAATTATTTAGCAAAAAAAAATTAAAACCTAATTTGTGGCTTAAAATTGTTTATATAAGCGTTGTTTTGTCACTATTTTATTGGGGGCATGAGATGGCAATCAGTCCCAAAACCGTTTATTATCAAGTAAAAATTGATAAACCTGCCCATGTTGCACATTTACGTATTGTACAACTTAGTGATATTCATATTAATGAATTAACATCGACTGAATTTATTCAGCACATGATTGATAAAGTAAACCAATTAAATGCTGATTTTATTGTCATTACTGGTGATACACTAGATAAACGTTTAGCGCCTTTTATTGAACATGATTTTGATAAGCAATTGCAACAACTAAAATCAAAATACGGTACTTATATTATTTTTGGTAACCATGAATATTTAAATACTAGAAAACAAAATAATCGTGAAGAAGATATTATTCACGCTTTTGAACAAGCAAATATGAAAGTTTTGAAGGATGATATTGTCTATCTTGATGATCTGGGTATTACACTAATTGGGCGAGATGATTTTTCTTCTGCACTTTATGATGTGAAAAGATCAACATTAACTGAGTTGATGATGTTTGCAGATACAAATACACCCGTTATTTTATTAGATCACCAACCAAAGGATCTTACTGAACCAGCAAAGTTAGGTGTTGATTTAATGATTTCTGGGCATACGCATGCAGGACAAATATTTCCAATCAACCTTATTGAAAAACTAATGTATAAAAACGTTTATGGTTTGTATCAAAATAAAGATAATAATTTTACTAGCATAGTAAGTAGTGGATATGGTTTTTGGGGACCGCCTATACGCTTAATGACTCGTTCTGAAATTGTGGTGATTGATGTCGTATTTAAAAAAAGTACACAATAAATAGATTTATCTAAATAGGAATTTTACTTTGTCTTATAAACTTATTGTTAATAATCATCAACTAGGTGAGTTTTGTTCAAAAATCGAAAAAAGCTCAGCGATTGCATTAGATACAGAATTTGTACGTATGTGCACATTTTATCCTCATTTAGGACTATTACAGGTCTTTGATGGAAAACATGCCGCATTAATTGATCCAATCACTATCAGTGATTGGCAAGATTTTTTAACTATCTTAAAAAATCCTAAAATTGAAAAGTATTTCCACTCGTGCAGTGAAGATATTGAGGTTTTTCTTTATTACTTTGGAATGGTGCCGACTCCTATTATCGACAGCCAAATATTGGCTTCTTTTTTGGATAATCCGTTAAGTTCTGGTTATGCCAGTTTGGTAAAAAAATATTTAGATGCAGAGCTTGATAAGAGTGAAACTCGAACAGACTGGTTAAAACGACCATTAACCGAAAAACAGTGTGAGTACGCTATTAATGATGTGTTATATCTTTTTCCATTAGTAAACATTCTAAAATCACAATTAACCGAAAATTATTATTTGCAAGCCGCTTATCAAGAGTGTCAAATGGCGGTGGCTCGTAAATGTACAGTGATAGATCCAAACAACGCTTATCTAAATATTAAAAATAGTTGGCAATTGAAAGGGAAAAGCCTAGGTCAATTGTATAAATTAGCAAGTTGGCGATATAAATTGTCCAAAGAGCAAGATATCGCTTTAAATTTTGTTATACGTGAAGAAGTTTTGTGGAAAATAGCACGTTATTTACCATCTTCATTAGCTGAACTTGATAAATTAGGGATGAAAGGTAAAGAAATTCGCTTATATGGGCAAAAAATTCTCGATATTTTATCTGAACCGATACCCGAGGTACCACCTATTAGTAGAATTAATACTTATCCCGATTTCAAGAAGATCTCGGATGAATTAAAAAAAGCGGCTCAAATCATTTCATCAAAAACAGGGCTTAATCAAGATTTGTTACTTTCACGGCGATTAATCAATCAATATATTAAATGGAAAATTGATAAAAAAGGTGACGTACCAGAAATATTAACTGGTTGGCGTCAACCTTTGTTTAGTGAATATTGTTTGTGACATCAGTATGCTATTTTTGAAAAGAGTTTAGGCTAGCTCGCTTAACATTGATTCAACAATTAAGGACGATTGTGTGGCTGCAAGTTTTAAAAATGACTGAAAATCCATTGCAGATTCATTATCACCATTATCTGAGATTGCTCTTACCACTACAAACGGTACTTTAAATAACCAGCAGACATGCCCAATTGCTGCGGCTTCCATTTCTACCGCTATGGCATTTGGAAAGGTTTGTTTGATTCGTTCTAATGTATCTTTACCATTAATAAATGCATCACCACTACCAATTGATCCTTCAACTGCATTAACACCTTGTTTTTTTATACATGATTTGGCTAATGATTGATATTGTTGGCTTGCTTCAAATACAACTGGGCAACCGGACATTTGCCCTGGTTTATAACCAAAAGCGGTTAAATCGACATCATGATAAAATACGTCTTTTGATACGATAATGTCACCAATATTGAGTTCGGTTGAAAGTCCTCCAGCTGAACCCGTATTAATAACGGCATCAACCTTGTAATTATTTAATAATAATGTTGTGCCTGAAGCTGCG
Organism: Gilliamella intestini; assembly: GCF_900094935.1. Lineage (GTDB taxonomy): Bacteria > Pseudomonadota > Gammaproteobacteria > Enterobacterales > Orbaceae > Gilliamella > Gilliamella intestini. Next base: position 10,981 of record NZ_FMBA01000034.1, on the reverse strand, counting down.
GCTACTTTACCAATGCCTGATTGAAGTAGAACTATTTCACAACCGGCAATTTGACCAAGGTGAAAATCACAACCTAAATGGTGTTCAACTTGATAATGGGTAATTTTACTTTTTAATATGGCAACTTCTTCTTCCATTGCAGCAATAATAGCGATTTTCATACGATCCTCTGGCTTAGTTTGGGTAACTTCTATTTAAGTGTGATATCATAATTGCAGAAGATTAGCTTGACAATATATGAATAAAACGGAGATAAAAATTGAAAACAATTTTTATTACAGGCTGTTCAAGTGGAATAGGACTTATTTCAGCCATTGCATTAAAAAAACGTGGTTATCGCGTTATTGCGTCTTGTCGCAAAAAGTCTGACCAGCAAAAATTAATTGAACAAGGATTTGAAACTGTATTACTTGATTTAGATAATCCTGATTCTGTTCATTTAGCCGCTAAAGAAGTGTTAACTATGACAGGCGGACAATTATATGCATTATTTAATAATGCCGGCTTTGGAGTATATGGGCGATTAGCAACAATTAGCCGAGAGCAGTTAGAGTCTCAATTCTCAACCAATTTCTTTGGTGTACATCAGTTAACTCAGTTACTACTTCCTGCAATGCTTGCAGAAAATGAAGGACGTATTATTCAAACCAGCTCAATTGTTGGCATTGTTGCCACTCCTGGTAGAGGAGCTTATTCAGCAAGTAAATATGCTTTAGAAGCATGGTCTGATGTACTAAGATTAGAATTAGCTAATACCAATATCAAAGTTAGTTTAATTGAACCTGGACCATTAAAAACGTATTTTTCAAATAATGTTAATCAAATAGAAAAAGAAAATATTGTAAAAAATCCACCTATTGCCAAACGATTTACGTTACCGCCAGAAGCTTTGTTACCTTACTTATTTCATGCGCTTGAGCATAGAACCCCCAAAATACGTTACAGGGTAACAAAAGTAACAAAAATAGCGGCTATTGCTAAACGTTTGCTTCCTGATAGATTAATGGATAGAATTTTAAAAAATAAATAATGAATCAAAGTATTCTTAGGACATAATATGCAAAATCAATTTATTTTTGATGTTAATGAACAAAATATTCAAGAGATTATAAAAAGATCTTCTCAATCCCCTGTGTTGTTTTATTTTTGGTCATCAAGAAGTCCCAATTATGAAGCAATGACTCAAACTTTAACTAAATTAGCTAATGAACATCATGGTCAATTTATTTTGGCAAGTGTTAATTGCGATGAAGAGCAAATGCTGGCTGCTCAATTTGGTTTGCGGGCCATTCCAACTGTTTATTTATTTCAAAATGGTCAACCTGTTGATGGCTTTCAAGGTCCTCAATCCGAAGAAACCATTAAAACTTTTTTAGAAAAAGTGCTACCAAATGAAGATGAGCTTAAATTAATTGAAGCACAAAATTTATTTCATGAAGCTAAATATGAAGAAGCATTACCACTGTTACGGCAAACCTGGAAATCACTAACCGATCATTTGGGTAAACCAAGAACCGATATTGCATTAATGCTAATAAAATCACAAATTGAACTTAAACAGCTAAGTGAAGCAAAAGAAGTGCTGGCAACTATTCCGCTACAAGATCAAGATTCAAGCTATCATGGATTACAAGCCGAAATTGAATTACTTGAACAAGCGGCTAATTCACCAGAACTACAACAATTACAGGCAGAATTTGCTCAACATCCTGATAACGTTGAACTAATGATTCAATTGTCTTCCCAATTAATGCATGTAGGACGTCATGAGGAAGCATTAGAGTTGTTGTTCAAACCATTGACAAAAGATCTTAATGCTGGTGACGGGCAAGTGAAGAAAACATTACTCGATTTATTGGCGGCATTAGGAACAAGTAATCCGTTAGCTAGTAGTTATCGACGTAAATTGTATACTTTATTATATTAAGATTTATGAAATTTAAACTGGAACGAATTTTTAAGCGTTTACTTATAGGTTTATTGTTTTTGCTAAGTATAAACAGTGGGTTTGCTATTATATGTGCTTCTTATGTTCGTTCTCTAAAAAAAGATATACATAGAAGTAAAATCGATGAACTAAATAAAAAATTAGCACAAAAAAATTCGAATATAAAAATTATTGATAGAGACTTATAAAGTTAAACGATTCAACAATAAGCTATTGTTGAATCGTTTTTATTTAGTGTTCAATAATTCGAGGGAAGTTTTCATTACTACGCAATGTTAAGACTTCAACTCCATTATCAGTAACTAAAATAGTATGTTCATATTGAGCGGAAAGTCCATGATCTTTGGTTTTAACTGTCCAGCCATCTTTCATGGTACGAGTACGCCAATCACCCGTATTTATCATTGGTTCAATGGTAAAGGTCATTCCTGGTTTTAAAATTACACCGCCGTCATCAGCATCATAATGTAAAACTTGAGGTTCGTCATGATAGACTTCACCAATACCATGACCACAGTATTCTCTAACAGATGAAAATCCAAATTTATCAACATGTTTTTGAATGGTTTTACCAATTTCTTTTAGACGGATACCTGGTTTTATAATTCTAATTGCTTCATATAGACTTTCTTGCGCTACTTGACACAGTTTTTCACCAACAATTGTCGGTTTACCTGCTATGTACATTCTGGATGTATCACCATGATAGCCATCTTTAATAACTGTCACATCAATATTTAGAATATCGCCATCTTTTAACTTTTTGTCAAAACTTGGAATACCATGACAAACCACATCATTAATTGAAATACAACTGGTGTGTTGATAACCATGATAACCAATATTAGCCGGAATAGCCTTTTGGACATTGACGATATGGTCATAACAGATTTTGTCTAGTTCACCTGTAGTAATACCAGGTTTAACATAAGGCTCTATCATTTCTAAAACTTCAGCAGCGAGTTTACCTGCTATACGCATTTTTTCAATTTCAGCAGGGGTTTTTAACTTTATAGACATTAATTTTTTCCTTTAATATTAATGACAATATCCTATCATACAGCACTATTTCGTCAAATTATACCAGAGAATTAATTATACCTTTTTCTTATATTCCTATAATTTTTTTGTAAAAAAGTTTCAGGAAAATATATGTTTTAGTATAAAATTCAAAACTATTATTATATTCGTTCGATATTCTGTATATAATTATACCCATTATAAAAAAGGCTTTAATCGCAATGCAATGTCGCTTTTACCAACAAAAAAAGTGTTTATCTTGTCAATGGATTGAACATCCTTATCATGTACAACTGGCAGAAAAACAAAATAAGTTATTACAACAATTAATCCAATTTAAACCAAACAAGGTTGAAGAACCTTTTGCTAGTCATGAAACCGCTTTTCGTAATAAAGCAAAGATGGCAGTGTTAGGTAGTGTTGAAAAGCCCGTTTTAGGTATACAAACGGGGAATGAGGCCGTCGATTTATGCGATTGTCCTCTTTACTCAAACAGTATGCAAAATATCTTAAAACTTGTTCGAACTTTCATTCGTAAACAAGGGCTTATTCCTTATAATATTAATAAGCGTAAAGGGGAGTTGAAATTTGTTATAATTACTGAAAGTAAAATTGAGAGTACGAGCAACTTTATGTTGCGATTTGTTTTAAAATCACACAAGTTTGTTGCTAAAATAAATGATTCTATTAAACAATTACAAGACAAAATTCAAAACTTAGACGTAATCTCGATAAATATTCAACCAAATCATGCGGCTATTTTAGAAGGTGAAGAAGAAATAGTCTTAACTGATAATTCATTTCTTCCGATAACTTTAAATAACACTCCTCTTTTTATTAAACCTAAAAGCTTTTTTCAAACAAATCCATATGTTGCCAGCAGCCTTTATAAAACAGCAAGTGACTGGGTCACAGATTTACCTATTCATTCTATTTGGGATATGTTTTGTGGGGTAGGTGGTTTTGGGTTAAGTTGTGCTAACCTTGTTGCTGAGAAAAATATTAGCCTTACAGGTATTGAAATTAATTCAGACGCAATAGAGTGTGCAACTAAATCAGCAAAAAAATTAGGTTTTAAACAATTAAACTTCAAAGCATTTGACGCAACACAATACGCTACAGCTCAAAAAAATGTACCGGATTTAGTTTTACTAAATCCCCCAAGACGAGGGGCAGGTAAAGTACTTATGCAGTATTTGAAACAAATGGCACCTAATTATATTATGTATTCAAGTTGTAACTTATTTTCATTAGTTGATGATTTAATGTTACTGCCAAATTATCAAATCCAAAAAGTACAATTATTTGACATGTTTCCGCATACTTCACATATGGAAGTATTAGTTTTATTGCAACGATTATAAATAAAATAGATTTATGATAAATATTATATGTGCTATTTCCTATCCATGAAATAGCTGTTATTTTTTTAAGTTGCCATGTATTTAAGATCGAATTTTTTGTAATAAAAATAGTAAATTATAGTTTTTAGGATTGCTATATTACGGCGTATAATACTAATTTATTCCAAGTGTTGTCATAAATTAGCCCATCGCATAATTTTAAATTATGTTAATATAAATATTAAATAACTACATTTTAAGGAAGCGCAAAATATGATTCCTGATGTCTCAAAAGCACTTAGTTGGTTAGAAAAACACTACACCATTTTACAAGGTATTCAACGTGGTATTGAACGAGAAACTTTACGTATTTTGCCTGATGGATCATTGTCAAAAACGCCATTTCCTTCAAAAATTGGTGCTGCGTTAACCCACCCTTGGATAACAACTGATTTTGCCGAATCAATGTTAGAATTTATCACGCCAGTTAATACTAATATTGATTATATGTTGACGTTTTTGCGCGATTTGCATCGTTATGCTAGCGTAAATATTGGTGATGAAATGATGTGGCCTTTAAGTATGCCTTGTTTTGTTGCAAACGAAAAAGATATTATTCTTGCTCAATATGGTACTTCTAATGAAGGCCGCTTTAAAACGATTTATCGTGAAGGATTGAAAAATCGCTATGGTGCAATGATGCAGACCATTTCAGGTGTTCACTATAATTTTTCACTACCAACCGCATTTTGGCAAGCAAGAGAAGGGGTTAAAAATACCGAAGAAGGTAAAGCTGTAATTTCTGAAGGTTATTTTACCTTAATACGAAATTATTATCGTTTTGGTTGGGTTATTCCTTATTTATTTGGTGCATCGCCATCAATGTGTTCTTCATTTATTCAAGATCCAGTTAAAGCACAAGCCTTTATTGAACAAACAAATGGCAACTGCTATTTACCTTATGCAACTTCTTTAAGATTAAGTGATATTGGATATACAAATAATGCTCAAAAACAGCTTGGTATTACTTTTAACCATTTGGAGACATATGTAGAGGGTCTAAAACGGGCAACGCGCACAGAGTCTGCAGATTTTGCTAAGTTGGGAATTAAAGTGGATGGGCATTATCGCCAATTAAATGATAATGTATTACAGATTGAAAATGAGTTTTACGCACCTATTCGACCTAAACGAGTACCAATGGCAGGGGAATCTCCATCGGATGCACTTTTGCGTGGTGGTATTGAGTATATTGAAGTAAGAGCATTAGATGTTAATCCATTTTCGCCAATAGGAATTACTGAAGATCAAATTCGTTTTATAGATCTATTTTTAATTTGGTGTGTACTAGCACCTGCACCAGAGATGAGTAGTAAAGAACTTGAATGTGCTAAATTGAATTGGAATAGAGTCATAATAGAAGGGCGAAAACCAGGACTTGAGATCGGTATTGGTTGTGAAAGTAATCGAGAGCCATTATCTAAAGTTGGTCACGAATTATTTAAAGATTTGTTACGTGTTGCTGATGTTTTAGATCATCAAGATGATATGCAACGTTATCGTAATGTTTGTGAACGTCTAGATTTAATGTTTGATCAACCAGAATTAACTTTATCAGCAAGAACATTGCAAGCAATAAGTGATTTAGGTACAGCTGAATTTGGTATAGCTTTAGCAAATCAATATAAAAAACAACTTATGGTAGAACCTTTAGCATTATTAACTGAAGGTGATTTTGTACAACAACGCAATTTATCTATTGAGAAACAGGTAAAGAAAGAGCAGAATGATACTCTATCTTTTGATCAATATTTAAAAAAGTTGAACGATAAAAATGTTTAAAAAGCGCTGTTATACTTTACGATATCAGGCAAACAACAAAGTTGAGTTGATTTTTCCTTATCAACAAATAGCAGTAAATAGACCGTTAATTGATCAAACATCGTTTTCTATTTTAGTTTGGAATATTTTTAAACTAAAAAGGGCTGATTGCATTGATATACTCAAAAACTATGCTGATAAGACTAAACTTATTTTGTTACAAGAAGCTCAAACAACATCGCCGTTACTAAATTTTATTTCACAGCACAATAAAATTGCGGATCATGTTCCAGCATATTGTTTTAATGATATTTATGCTGGAGTCATGACAATTTCAGATTCATTACCAACCTCACTTTTTTCTTTTAGAGAAAAAGAACCACTAATCCGTGTTTCTAAATCTGCTTTAGTCACTATTTATCCTATTAGCAATTCCAAGCAGCAGTTATTAGTTGCTAATATTCATGCTGTAAATTTTAGTATTGGCGTAAAAGTTTATCGTCAGCAAATACATCTGCTATTAAATCATATAAAAGAGCATACTGGTCCAGTTATTTTAGCGGGTGATTTTAATGCATGGAGTCGGCAACGATTAAATTTATTGTATCATTTTGTTCGTTCAATTGAACTTAAGCCGGTTAATTTTTTAGTGGATTCTCGAAAAAGATTTATGGGCAGACCGCTTGATTTTGTGTTTTACCGAGGATTACAACTTAATGCGGCTGAAATTATTAGTACAACCGCATCAGATCATAATCCTTTATTAGTGAATTTTAGATTGGATTTGCATTGACAAGATTAATTGTCAATATATCACCTTCTTGAACTCTTGAATTCTTTAGATTATTCCATTGTAATATATCGGTAATTTTCACACGATAGTTTTGAGCTATAGAGTAGAGGCTATCTCCTGCTTTAACAAGATAAACAATCTTTTTTACATTTTTGGAAAAACTATCCTTACTTACTATACTGTTACTTTGAATAAAACTTGTTCTAAATTCAAACGCCATATTAGAACGAGGAGTATCTTGTAAAAGTTCTGTAATTTCATTCACAACAAGGTTTTCTGCTTGTAGCTTTTTGAATAAACTTTTAGCATGAGCATAAGGAACAAGCAAATGGAAAGGGCCATTTACTGTTTGTTGCACATATCCAGCATTATAAGTAGCTAACTCATCAAGTGATAGTTCTGAGTATTTAGCAATTTTAGCAAGAGAAATATTCTTTGATATATCAATTCTAACGAGTGAATTTTCATAATTACAATCAGGTAATTTAATTCCATATCGTTTGTTATTCTTAACAATATCAATAATTGCTAAAATTTTAGGCACATAGTGCATAGTTTCTGTTGGTAAGTCTAGCGACCAATAATTAATTGGTAAACCTTTAGCCTGATTTCTCTCAATGGCTTTTCTTACTCGACCTTCACCTGCATTATAAGCAGCCAAGGTTAATAGCCAATCACCATCAAAACGCTTATTTAAATTTTGTAAAAGTGAAATAGCTGAATTAGTCGATGCGATTAGATCTCGACGAGCATCAAACGAACTACTTCGCTGTAGTCCATACTCTTTAGCTGTAATAGGAACAAATTGCCATAATCCTGCAGCTTGAGCAGAGGATGTAGCAAGTGGGTCATAAGCGCTTTCAATAAGAGGAATTAAAGCTAGCTCCGCAGGTAAGTTATTTTTATGAAGCTGATTAATAATGTAATAAACATAAGGCTCTGAACGTAACGCAACGGCTTCAAAACCTTTAGGATTACGTAATAATCGCTCTCTTTCAGCTTTAACTCGATCATTCTCAGGAATATTGGTATCTATCTGATTAAGCATATATTGCCACGGATTTTGAGTGATAGATACATAACTACCAGAATTATTTCTGTTATTAGCTGTATTTTTAGAATATTTTATTCTAACAACAGGATTATATCGTGGTCCATGGTGATGGCACGCACCTAAAAATAAACATAACACTGTAAATATTAATAACTTTTTCATTGTTTTCGTAAGTTTTTACTCAAATTAAGTTTGGCATTATACCTAAAAAATGTCTTTTTGGCTTCTAAAAAAAACAAACAGCTCTAATTCATTGTTAAATTTGAATTTATTTTGTAACTGTTGTTCATCAAATCTTAAAAATAAGTTAATTTTTTTTCTTTAGACAAAATAGATGGTAATGTTATTGGTTTTTTCGAAATCAAATCTAAATAATCTTTGATGTTTTTATCATCGGGCAGCATTTGCAGAGAAAATGCTAAATTTGATAAAGTATATTCATGACTTGCACAAATTAAAGTATCATCAGGTAGCTGTTTTAATTGCTTTAAAGAATCTAACATTTGTTGATAAGTACCTTCAAAAACCCTTCCACAACCAGCCGAAAACAAAGTATCACCAGAAAACAAATAGGGGCTACAATAATAAGCTAAATGCCCAAGAGTATGCCCTGGTACAGCAATTACATCAAAACAAAAATCACCAATATCAACTTTATTTTGATTAATAAGATAATTAATTGGTAAATCGATCTCATTGGGGCCGTAAACATCAATGTTTTGATATTGTGCTTTTAATTCGCACACCCCACCAGTGTGATCAATATGGTGATGTGTAAGTAAAATTCCAAGGGGAGATATTTTATGTTTGTTTATATAATTAATTACAGGTTTGGCTTCACCAGGATCAATAATTATGGCTTGATTGGCTGAATTGGTTAAAATCCAAATATAATTATCTTTTAAAGCTGGAATGCAATGAAGTTGATGCATATTATTTTTACCATTATTTATGAATAGTCGATTTAAGCAAAAACCTTTTTATTTTATTAATTATCCTGCATAGATTGTTCAAATACAGTATCTTGCAAAGTAGGAGATTGAGCTTGTGTTTTGGCTATAATGTCGCAACGTTCGTTTTCAATATGGCCAGCATGACCTTTGACCCAAATCCATTCAATTTTGTGAGTTTGTACTACTTGATCAAGTCTTTTCCATAAATCAACATTTTTTACAGATTTTTTGTTGGCTGTCTTCCAACCATTTTTTTTCCAACTATGGATCCAATTGATAATACCATTACGCAAATATTGGCTATCAGAATACAGTTCAATTTGGCAAGGTTGCTTTACTTGTTCTAAAGCGACAATTGCAGCTAATAATTCCATACGATTATTTGTTGTTTTAAAAAAACCTTCAGATAATATTTTTTCGGTTTGTTTATATTTTAATATAGCAGCATAGCCACCAGGACCAGGATTACCAATACATGAACCGTCTGTATATATTTCGATTTTTTTTAACATGTTGTTGAGTCTTTTATAACTATTTAGGTTTATTAATTATCTCAATTAAATGATAAGTTAACGTACTTTAATTTGTTTACCATTACTTTATAAATTTAGTCAATTTTGGTAGATATCAACATTAAAGTGTTTTAGTGCTAGACTATATCATTAAAAATGTTTTTCCCCAATTATTGATATAAAAAGAGAAGAAAGTGACACATAATTATACACGACAAATCGTTTTAGATACTGAAACTACAGGTATGAACCAAGAAGGTAATAATCATTATGAAGGACATAAGATTATTGAAATTGGTGCTGTTGAAATTATTAATCGACGATTAACTGGTAACCATTTTCATGTTTACATAAACCCCGAACGCTTAATTGATGAAGATGCATTTAAAGTGCATGGAATCAGTGATGATTTTGTTAAAGATAAACCTATTTTTAAAAATGTCGCTCATGATTTTATTAAATTTATAGATGGTGCCGAGTTAATTATCCATAATGCATCATTTGATGTTGGTTTTATGGATTATGAATTTCGTCTTTGTGGTCTGGATTTTAAAACAGCTGATCATTGTATTATTACTGATACCTTGGCTATGGCAAGGCGTTTGTTTCCAGGTAAACGTAATAATTTAGATGTGTTATGTGAACGCTATCAGATAGATAATTCTCACCGAACATTGCATGGCGCTTTATTAGATGCTGAAATTTTAGCTGAAGTTTATTTGGCCATGACTGGGGGGCAAACGACTTTATCTTTTAGTTCCGAGGAAAATAATTTATCTTCATCTGAACCAAATGCAATAAAAAGGATAGAGCGTAGTGGTACACCTTTAAAAGTAATAAAAGCAACGGAATATGAACTTTCTGAACATGAATCTGTTTTAAAAAAAATTGATAAAAAAAGTGGTGGAGCATTGTGGAATATAAATTAATGATTGTTTTGTATTCAATTGATCGCATATTTTAAAAAATTTTATTGACGAGAATAAAAATAATCTTTAATATCACGCCTACTTTAGCGTTTCAACGTTAAAGCTATCAAATAAAGCGGAGCGGTAGTTCAGTTGGTTAGAATACCTGCCTGTCACGCAGGGGGTCGCGGGTTCGAGCCCCGTCCGTTCCGCCAATTCTTTAAGAATATCAAACGATTAAAGCACTCCACGAAAGTGCTTTTTTTATTGTAATACTCTTTGTGTCAAATTTGTGGCACTTTCTGATAACGCATTTTCCGAAGCTACCAGCAAATGCCTAGAAGATAAGTGGGCATATCTTCTAACTGTATCAGCTTTACTCCACGCTCCTAAATCTTGTAGTGCGTGTGGATGAGTGCCATTCATGGAGTGTCTGCTTGCCCAAACATGCCTTAAATCGTGAAATCTAAGATGGGATAGGCCAGCTCTTTTACGAGCGTTTCTCCATGCTTTTGAATTAGCACGTTTTATTGGATTACCTTTGTAAGTAAAAACATTGGTTGGGTGTTTGCCTTGCAAATTTTCTAAAACATACAATGCAACGCTGTTTAATGGAATACCAATCCCTT
>NZ_FMBA01000029.1 GCF_900094935.1 Gilliamella intestini | reverse complement strand
TGGAATGATGCAAAGGGGTTGGTTAAGGAAAAGCAATTGGAGAATTTATTTTGCTCATCGGACACGCATTTTGTTAAAATGAAAGCTGATGAGTAATATGTGTCTGTCAGATTAAGTTTGAGCTACTACAGTTACAACGCGCTTTTTCGGCTTATGCTTATTGGTATAATCATAAACGATTACATTCTTCGTTAGGCTACTTGCCTCCCGTTGAATTTAAAAAACACTTACCCCTTAATTTTTTTGTTTGAAAATGTGTTGCCATTCCAAAATCACCCCCTCAGATATGAGGAGTGGTAATTATGGAGAATTGAAGTGTGTAATCCAAATATGGGGCACGGTATGAATAGCGCGATATGGTTAATGATTAACTAGCTTTAAATTGCGGTTACCTGATAGTGAGACATTTCCTTGGCTTGCTTGCTCGACAAAGTCACCCCACCAGTCCAGCATGATTCTGCGCTGTTCTAGGTAAGTAGCACGGTTATAGGCTCGCCTGACACTATTAGTATCGACATGGGCTAGTGCCGCTTCAATAATATTAGGGTCAAAGCCTTGCTCATTTAATATCGTGCTTGCTAAAGCTCTTAAGCCATGCGCAACAAGCTTATCTTTGTATCCCATGCGCTTTATTGCCATGTTAGCAGTACTACTATTCATCGGGGTTGTATAAGGCGGTTTCATACTTGGGAATATATGCTCTCTATGCCCACTTATAGGCTTCATAATTGATAATATAGCCATAGCCTGCTTATTGAGTGTAATAGTATGCTCTCGCCTCATTTTCATTTTTTCGGCAGGAATAACCCATAAGCAATTGTCTAGATCAATCTCTTGCCATTTTGCCCCTACCGCTTCATTTGGGCGTGTCATTGTTAATAATTGCCATTCAATCAAGCAACGCGTTTGTAATTCGATTCTGGCCATAGCAAGGGATTGCATAAATTGGGGCAGCTCTTGCGCATTTATTGTTGGCATTTGCCCTTTTATAGGGCTTTCAAAAGCATCTTTTATCTTGGCTGCTGGGTTAGCATCAATCAAGCCTATATTCACCGCATAAAACATAATCTCATTGATACGTTGGCAAAGTCTTTTAATTGTTTCTAATTTACCATTAGCTCTTAGTGGCTCCATGGCCTTAATAAATTCTTTTGCTTTTAATTTAAAGATTGATTTATCACCAATATAAGGAAATAAATGTAACTCTAACGATTCCCACGTTCTTTTTAAGGTGCTTTCAGTTAGTCCTTTGCCACTTTTAACTTTAAACCAATCAGCGGCTATCTTTTTAAAGGTGCTAGTAATTTCGTCATGCTTACGTTGTTCTTGTTCTGCTTTGTGCTCTTGAGGATCTACACCTTGCTTTATTAATTCTCGCGCTTCATCTCGTTGTTTTCGCGCTTGCTGTAGTGAAACCTCAGGATAACTACCGAAGCTAATTAATGCGCCCTTTTTGGTATATGGACGCGTATACTTAAAACGCCAGATTTTAGAATTATTCGATTTAACTAAGAGATACATACCACCGCCATCAAATAAAGAGTAATCTTTATCTCTTGGTTTGGCTGCTTTTATTTGGGTGTCTGTTAATGGATGGTTTTCCTTGCCATAATTATTTTAGGTATACGATATATAGGTATATTGCGTCTGTATACCTAAGCATATACCTAAAAATTATGGTTGTAAATGTACCTTACTGATACTTAATGGGCAATAAAATAGACTTTAAGGCTTGTTATTACTGGGTTTGGTGTACTTTGTAGGGTTTAAAAGAATGTTACTGATTATTGAATTGGTGGAGCCAAGGGGGATCGAACCCCTGACCTCAACGCTGCCAGCGTTGCGCTCTCCCAGCTGAGCTATGGCCCCAAATAGAATGGGATAAAGCTGTGACTAATAATATGCAACTAAACAATAAGTGTCAATCAGTTCAGTACTATTTGTTTGAAAAACATCCAAATAAAACTCTGCCAATCAATGGCAGAGTTAATATCATTAACGCAATATTGAAGGTTGATCTGCACCTTCTGCTTCAATTTTAGGCGGCATAAAGTGTTCACGTTTTACGCCCAATTTAAGTGACATATACGCAGCCACATAAATTGATGAAATTGTTCCAAGCACAATACCAACACCTAGTGTTTCAGAAAAGCCTTTTAACATTGAACCACCAAAGATATACAGGATAATAACAACAACAAGTGTTGTGCCTGATGTCATTAATGTTCGATGCAATGTTTGTGTTAACGAGATGTTGATAACATCATAAGGGTCTGCGCGTCGAATCTTTCTAAAATTCTCACGAATTCGGTCGAAGACGACAATAGTATCGTTAAGTGAATAACCAATAATTGATAACATTGCAGCGATGATTGTTAAGTCTAATTCTCGCTCAAATAGTGATAAGTAACCTGCTGTAATGATGACATCATGCGCTAGGGCAACAACGGCACCCGTACCAAATCGCCATTCAAAACGAAAGGCAATATAGATTAAAATACACACTAATGCGGCACAAATTGCCAATATACCATCTTGAGCAAGTTCAGCGCCTACCGTTGGACCAACAAACTCAATACGTTTAATTTGTGCATTGGCATCAATATCTTTATGTATTAAGTTAGAAATTTTTGCACCTAATGCATTATCAATCGTAGATGAAATACTACCATCTTCTTGCTTATCTGAAGGTAATCTAATGATGATATCTTTACTGCTGCCGTAATACTGTACTATCGGTTCATGATAGCCTGCATTGCGTAAGCTGTTACGAAGGTCATCAAGGTTAACCACTTTTGTTACGGTGAGTTCTACTGTCGTACCGCCAGTGAAGTCTTGTCCTAGGTTAAAGCCTTTAACAAAAATAACCACAAAAGAGGCTACCACTAATAACATTGAAATAACAAAAGCAATAAAGCCAAATTTTAAAAAGTCGAGGACTCTGCGACCATGATTAAGTTCTCTAACATCATGATTTTCTTTTTTATTAATAATCACAATAAACCTCTAAATTGATAACTTATTGACGCGACGACCGCCATAAATAAGATTGGCTAATGCACGAGTACCAACAATTGATGTAAACATTGATGTTACAATACCGATGCCTAATGTAATGGCAAAGCCTTTAATTGATCCTGTACCAACTGCATAAAGAATAACAGCAGTAATTAATGTTGTTAGGTTGGCGTCAAAAATACTGCTCCAAGCACCAGCATACCCTTCATTAATTGCATGCTGAACACTACGCCCATTGCTAAGTTCTTCTTTTATTCTTTCATTAATCAGTACGTTGGCATCAACAGCCATACCAACGGTTAACACAATACCCGCAATACCTGGCATGCTTAGCGTTGCCCCAGGAAGTAAAGACATTGCACCAACAATTAAAATTAAGTTAGCAACTAATGCAAGGCTAGCAAATACGCCAAACAGACGATACATCACTAACATAAAGATGACAGAAATCGCTAAACCCCATGCGCAAGATTCTAACCCTTGAGTTATATTTTCTTGCCCCATTGATGGTCCAACAGTGCGCTCTTCAATAATTTGGATCGGAGCAATTAAAGCCCCTGCACGTAATAATAATGATAAATTTTTAGCTTCATCAATATTACCAATACCCCTTACTTGAAAACGGTCACTAAAAATACCATCAATTGTTGCTACATTAATAACACGTTCTTGTTTTTCAAGAACTGGTTTGTCGTTTTCATCACGTTTACCTGTGTCTTTGTATTCAACAAACAATGTTGCCATCGCTTTATGAAGATTTTTTTGGGTAAAATTCAACATTTTTTTGCCGCCAGAGCTATCAAGCGTAATTGCAACTTCGGGTTGACCATATTGATTCGCACGATATGAAGAATCAGTTATATGATCCCCTGTTAATACAATACGCTTATAAAGTAGTACTGGGTGGCCATTTTCCATATATTGGATTTCAGAACCATAAGGAACACGCATGTCACCATTTAGGATGGCAGGCAAGTTAGGCGTACTTTCTTCATTAACTTGTCTAAATTCAAGTGTTGCTGTTGCTCCTAAAATACGTTTAGCTAATACGGTGTCTTGTATACCCGGTAATTCAACAACTATGCGATCAGCACCTTGGCGTTGAACTATTGGTTCAGCAACACCCAACTGATTAACACGATTGCGTAAAATTGTCGTGTTTTGTTGTACAGCATCATTTTTGGCTTGTTGTAACCGTTGTTCACTAACATTAATTACAATAGCATTGTCACTTTGAGAAACAACTTTGAAATCTTGTATACCGTTGATCTTAGTGATGGCTTTATTGCGATCTTCAGTATTGTCAAATTGTATTATAATTTGATCATGACGGTCTTTGTTGATTGTTTTATAATTTAATTTACTAGCTGTAAATTCAGATTTTATGTTTTCAATAGATTGTTCAGTGAGCTTACTTAATGCTGTTGTCATATCAACTTCCATTAAGAAATGAACACCACCACGTAAATCAAGCCCTAGTTTCATCGGTTCAGCACCTAGCATTGTAAGCCATGTGGGTGTTGCAGGTGCTAAATTTAATGCAACAATATACTCTTCACCTAACGTTTCAGATATAAGCTCTTTTGCTTTAAGTTGTGCATCGTTATCACTAACACGAATTAAAATCGATTTATTTTCATAAACGATTGATTTAAATTTGATATCATTATCAATCAAAATTTTTTTGACTTTATCTTGTGTAGTGACATTAATTTCAGCACTATTTGAGCCTGAAATTTGTATAGCAGGATCTTCACCATAAATATTTGGAAGTGCATAAAGTAGGCCGAGGCAAATGACAACGACCAACATAATGTATTTCCACAAAGGATAGCGGTTTAACACGACATATTCTCTTGTAGGATTAGGTAATTAATACAATGAATATAATAGATAAACTCTATTATAGTGATTTCATTGTTCCTTTTGGTAAAACTGATGTAATAAAGTCACGTTTGATTACAATTTCAGTTGTATCATTTAATTCTAATACAATGTAACCATTGTCATTAACCTTTGACACACGACCAATAATTCCACCACTGGTTAATACTTCATCACCTTTTGAAATTGACGCCATTAAATCACGATGTGCTTTGGCACGCTTTTGTTGTGGACGCATAATCATAAAATAGAAAAATAAACCAAACACAATCAGCATAATCATCGGAAAGTAATCACCACCTAGTTGATTACCATCTGCGGCATAAGCATTAGAGATTAAAAAGTCCATATAGGTCCTCTTGATTTAAATAAAATATTAAAGTTCGGAATTATAACACAATAAATAAGTCTATTATTAACTATTTCTTATCAAAAAGTTTTAGAAAAAATCATGTTTAGCATAAAGTAAAGGTTTTAGCATATTTAATTAACATCTATCTGTTAATAACATAATAAAGGTGAATAAATATTAATTATGTCGTTAATTATGTAGTTAAATATTGCGCCATACTAACTAAGTTAAATAACCATTTTGGATAAATTCCGCAAAGCATCGTTAGTAATGCACATAGCACGATAATTAATTCACTAATTCTAATGTTAGTCCATTTTAATTTAATTGAAGAGCCAATTATCACTTGATCATCAGGACTGATTGGCCTGATATAAAGATTGATAATTAAACGAGCATAAAAGTAAAGTCCTAATGAGCTGCCAATAACAATAGCAGCAACTAACCACCACAATTCAGCTGTTACACCTAATAAAACTAGTAAAAATCGCCCAATGAATCCTGCAGTTAGTGGGACACCAGCTAAAGATAAAAAACCTAGCCCCATAGCTAATGCTAGAATTGGCCTTCGCCAAAATAGCCCTGATAGGTCGATTTCATTTTCATGATCTTGAAGCTCATTAGAATGAGAATCTAAGCTGATAGCACCTAAAATACAGATATTAGCTAAAATATATCCAATTAGGTAAACGCCAATGGTTTCTAATGCAAGTACTTGATATTGCACAGCAATGAGAGCAGTTAATAAATAACCAAAATGTGCTATTGATGAATAAGCAAGTAATCGTTTTAAGCTGCTTTGTATTAGCGCTAATAAATTACCCCACAAAATAGAGCAAAAAGCAACAATGACTAAAATAATACGGATGGTTTCATTGTTAACTATAGGTGCTAATAAAAATAGCCTTGCTATAGCACAAAAAACGGCAACTTTTCCGACTGTTGATAATAACAAAGCAACAACTGTTGGCGCACCTTGATAAACATCAGGCAACCAAAGTTGAAATGGAACGAGTGACAACTTAAAACCAATACCCACTAGCATTAAGCAAACACCTATCAATAATAATGTGCTTGGATAAGACATTGTTGAAAGTTGATAACTTAGCCCACTAAAAGTTAGCTCTCCTGTGGTTGCATAATAAAAGGCAATCCCCATCAATAAAAATACACTAGCAACAGCAGATAATATCATATACTTAACGGCTGCTTCTAATGAATGTGTTTGCGTATATTGATAACCAATTAATCCTACAAATGGAATTGATAACAATTCAATTCCAATAAAAAATGCAATCAAATGGCTTGAGTATACGAGTGTTACACCACCTAATGCCATAAAAAGTAGAATTAAATAAAATAACCCGTGATGAGTATGTTCTTGTTTAAACCAACGGTAAGAAAAGCATGCAACAGCAATGGATATTATTAAAATTAAGCTGGTATAAAGTAATCCGTAGCCATCACAGGTAAATAGCGCTGTGATATGTCGAGCTTTCCATTCATCCATTGAAGATGCATCTATGTTTGAATTATCATCAATATTAGAATTATCTGTGATAATTGTTGTACTTGTGTTTATGCTTGCATCTGTATTTGGGGATTCATTTGCATTATTGCGGTTATTATTATCAATACCTATGTTTTCGTTCTCATTTAGTGATTCAACTGATTCAGTAGGCACAGTATCAACAGCTATTGTTTTTTCGCTTGATGGATCAGTATTTTTAGTAGGATTTAAAGCTGGCACCGATATTTGCATATTATCATTACTGATATCAGTAATAACTTGAGTGCTAAATGAAATTTTATAACCTACTGTTACAGCGCAGATCAAGGCACAGGTTAATCCACATACGGTTAAAATAGTACAATATTTGGTATTTATTTTAAGAATAAACAATGAGAATAACAAAGCAATGATGGCAAAACTTAATACAAAAATTGGTGATAAAGCTATCATAATTGATTATTCTCCCACTCGCTCTGTGGCTATATATTGTTGGGTTTGATTCACGACGGAATAAGACATATCTAAGACCAGTTGAGGATACAAACCAATAAAAATAAGGACAACGAAAATGCTTGATAATAGTAAGAGATCTTTTTTTCTAAGCTTATGTTTTGTTGTATTTTCTTTATCAATAGAGCCATAAAAAATTGGCTGCATACGAACAATAAATGAAATAGATACCAATAATAAGCCAATGACTAATAAAATAGTATAAAAAGAGAAAGTATTATAACTACCAAGTAACATCATATAATTGCCAACAAAATTTGCCGTACCAGGAATACCTAATACAGCCAAAATAAAATATAAAGTAAACGAAGATAGGTAAGGTACTCGCTCTTTAAGCCCTACAAATTGGTTTATATTTCGTGTTGAATAACATTCAACTAATAATCCACTAATTATAAACATACCAACTATTGCTAAATTGATAGCTATCATTTGAATAACAACACCTTGATAAGCAATCATTGAGCCACTATAAATAATTGCTGTAACAAAGCTCATTAATGCAATATGAATATAAGCAATAAGTTTTTTAATATCGGTTTGATTAAATGCCAGTAAAGCTGCATAAACAATAGTAAGTAATGCAAAAACTAACATAACTGGCATAATTATGATTGATGCATTAGGAAATAGCGGTATCACAAAACGTAATAAACCAAATGCAGCTGTGTTAAGTAATAATCCACTAATCATCATTGACCCAGTTGTTGAGGATTCAATATGAGCTTGAATAAACCAACTATGAAAAGGCACAAAAGGTATGCGTACAATAAAGGCTGCTAAAAAACCTAACATAAGTAAAAATTCAGTATTACTTGAGATAGGTGTTTTAGTTAATATTTGATAATCAAACGTCCAATGTCCTGTTAAGTTCCAATTAATCAAGGCTAATGAAACAATTGAGATTAGCATGAGTAAACTACTTAGTTGGGTGTAAATTAAAAATTTACTAGCACCATTAAAACGCAATTGTGAGCTTGAGTCTCGTCGCCCCCATAAAGAGATTAAAAAATAGATGGGAATTGCCACTGCTTCCCAAAATAAGAACATTAAAAATAAGTCAGTAATGACAAACAGCATTATGATGGCTGATGTCATAAATAATAAGCATAGGTAAAATAAGCCAAGATTATTTAGGTTTTCTTTACTAGAATAGACAATCGTCAATAGCACAATAAATAGGGTTGAGATGATAACAACCATAGATAGACCATCTAAAACAAGATGAAAATGAATACCTAGTAAAGGAATCCATTCTAGATTCACTTCTTTTATCCAATTTTCCCCTCGACTTAATGCATTTACGGCATCTATCCATAATATTATGGTCATTAATAATGTAAGACAAATAGTAATAAATGCCACAATGATTGGTAATTTTGACCAACTAGCTTGTACATTAACGGAAATGACTCCTCGTTGAAAACATACATGGCATAACCAACCAATAAATCCGCCTATTACAGGTAAAAAAACAAGCCATAATAACATGAATGATTACACCTTTATTAAATAAAAATCAGTAACATTAATATGATAATACTACCTATTACCATTGAAACCAAATACCATCGAATTTGCCCATTTTCTAGGTTAACGATAAATGAGTTCACTTTTTTGATTCCTCTCATTATCCAATCATCCCATAAAGCAAGAGGATCTTTTTTCAATAAACGGGCTAAATAGATATAAGGATTAACAAATAGCGTATGCAATAAATAGTTATAATGCCAATCACTATTACATAAACGTAAAAAAAACTTAAACATTGGTGCCTTTAGAACCTCTTGTACCTCGCTATTTGGATGAGCATATAAAATATAGGAGATAAGAAAGCTCAATAATATTACCGCAGCTAATAATAAGCGAAAATACGGTTGACCGTTAGTTTCAAGTTCAGCAATAGGAATAATACCTTGAACAGGTAAAGGGAAATAAATAAATATGGCTGTTGTAAAAACCACTAATATAAAGATTGGGTAATAACTTATCGGTTTAGTTTTAGCGAAATCAAAAATTTTTGGTTTGTGATGAAATACTATAAAAATTAAGCGCCAAATACTTAAACTAGATAGCAAAATACCTAATAATCCTATAGTTCCTGCCATTAATCGCTCTTTCGCCATTAATCCCCAAATAATATCCCCTTTGATATAAAATGATGCTGAAATCCATGGCATAGCACTTAGGGATAACATAATAAACAAAAATATTATATACAGTTTTGGGAATGATTTTATTAAGCCACCAAGTCTATTGATATTTCTTTCACCTTGACAATTTCTGATTAAAATTGCAGATGCAAAAATGAGTAAAGTACTTGTTACAGTATAATTAATTAAACAATTAAGTGATAAATTCCAATTTTGACAGGAAAAGGCATAAAATAAATAACTAATTTGTGCCAAATTGATATAAGTGACTATTCTTTTTATATCATTTTGTACTAAGGCTATTGAGCTGGCAAATAGTACAGTTAATGATGAAATGACAGTCATTATGGCTAATGTATCGTTAGACATCATAAATAAATTGCTTAGCCTTAATATCAAATATACACCTGCAAATATGACTGTAGATGATTGCATTAAAGCTACTGCAGGCATTGGTGCTAATGTTGTTTCTGAAAACCATGAATGCATAGGGAATAGTGCTGACTTGCTCATTGCTCCAAGGAATAACATTAACGTTATCCAAAATATAATGTCTGAATCTACCGCCAAGTTATCATGCGCCCTAGTCAAAATATCACCAATGCTTAACGTTTCGGCGGTTTGATACAGTAAAAATATACCAATAATTAAAAAGATATCAGTTAAATGCATAATGATAAATGCCTTTACTGCTGCATAACCATTACGAGCCTGTTTATAGTAAATACCGATAAGCAAGTAAGTGCTTATACTTATACCCTCCCAACCAATTAACATTACAAATAAATTATCAACTAATATTATAGTTAAGATGCTAGCAATTAATAAATTACTGTAAGCGTAAAATGTGTAAATATCGTTTCTTAATGTTAAATAGCAGGCGGCAAAAAAGTAGATTAGAAAACCAAAGAATGAGATTAAAACTAAAAATATTAGTGATAATCCATCTAAGGTTAAAGAAATTGGCACAGTAAAATTATCTACAGAAAACCAATTCCATAATTGTCTAGTGTAAATTAAAGTGGTATCTGGTACTGTGTTTGAACTAAAATCAACACAACAAAATACTGCAATTAATGCAATGATTAGCATAGTAGTAACGCCAATAATCATCACATTAATTGATCTGATATGTCTCCCTAAGCTCACTAATACTAAAAAAGAAAATAAGGGAACAATAATAGTTAAATAAAGTAAATTCATCCTTTCATTTCACTCAATGAATCAATATTAAAGATTTTTCGACGATAGAATAGTTTCATCATTAATGCAAGACCTACACAAACCTCTGCTAAAGCAGTTATTACCGCTAATATTGCTAGGACTTGCCCATCAGATTGTTGCCAATAGTTACTGGCAGCAAATAATGCGACTATTGCACCATTATTCATAATAATAAGACTAAGTAATAAAAAATAGAAATGTCGTCGGATCATTACCCCTAACAGACCAATTACAAATAAAATAGAAGATAAAATGAGATAGTGCATGAGTGAAATCATATTATTTCTCCGATATAAGCCTGTGCATAAAATGATAAGCAATCACGGCAGCACCCAATAATAAAAATATAGCTAATTCTGCTATCAAAAAATATGCGTATATAGACATTTCATGCATTAGTTCATGAGACTCTTTCAGTTCTAAATAGTTAGTATTTACTACACCATAGATAAGGGCGACTAGTAAAATAAAAGCTAAAATTAGTGGGCCTAACCAGATTTTAGGACTAATACCACGAGTTTTGTTTTCTACATTATCTACACTAATTTTCAAAATTGATGCGATAAGTAAAAATAGAGTTATTGAACCACCAACAAATAATAAGATATATAAAACAGCAGAAAAATATGTGTTGAGTAAAATAAATATTAATGCTGATGCAAAAAGTGAAATAATAAGGTATAAAATTGCTTTATCAATTCGTAAGCTGCTAATCGCTTTTACACTGGCAACGACAGCAATAATTGACGCAATATAAAAAACAGCGATCATTAAATAATCCAATGTATATTCATAATATTATTAGTATATACCCAAATGTTAGCAAGATACAGCATGTAAATATGGTGTGTATCTAAAATTAAAGTTTCCACTAGGTTCTATTGTTCTTTTTAATAGAAAAGGAATAAAAGGTATAAAGATGTTATTATAATATAATTGTGATAAAAATAATAATAACAATGCATTATACCTAAAACAATGTCAACAGATACTTACTGAAAAAAGCGACAAATCTTGGTTAAATACCATCAAAACCAGTGAGTCACCTAAAAGTTTAAACCTATTTCCTAAGTAAGCTAATTATTGTTACATTTTTTGGGGGAGTAAATATTCCATAGTTATTACAAAGTTGTATGTAAAAGAAAACTATCCATTTATTTTTTAGTTATTTTATGACCAAAATTAATTCCTATTCTTTCAATGAAGTAGTAGGTAAAAATGCTAATTAACAATGTTATCAACATCGATACAAGGCTATTAATAAAAAGTTTCCACTTTTCATTATTACACCATTTATTAAGAATAAAACAAGGCCATGTATTAAGTATAAACTGTAACTTAATTTTCCTAATGCTATGAAAATTTTTTATTTGAGTAAACCAAATACACTGTTGTTGTTTGCAATAAGAATAAATATTAGTCCTAATGCACTTTGAAATATTAATCCTGTATATCCAAATTATAATTTAAATACAGTAAAGAGGAAAAAAACAAATATAAATAGTGAGGTAATAGGTGATTTGATAATACTTGATTTTAATGGAATTAAATAGTTATTAACAAATAGGCTTGCTAGCATTCCAAAGAAGAAGGGTAAAAATAATCTAATGTCTTTTATTTTGCCGAAATTAAATAAATAATTGTGATAGTTATTTCAAAAAAAACAAATAAAATTGCTGTTAATCGTGTTCGGGTGAATATACTTAAGATAGGTACATATGCGTAAAATTTCCATTCAATGGCTAATGTCCATAATATGCCAGCAACAACTAATGATGTAGGTATTAATGCCGATATGGTTTTTTATATTTGATAGCCCAAATGTTGTCCATGATAAAAAAGCCTAGATCGCTTTTTTAAGTGTGGGAAACTTAGGAATCCCTGTTAAAAAAAACCGTGATAAAAACGAGAGTTATTACTGAGTAATATAAAGGAGCGATTCTAAAAAAACGTTTAATAAAAAATTGGATGATATTTATTTTTCCTTTATTTCGAAGCAATTGATCAAAAAATAAGAATCCAGTTATCATGAAGAAAAAACTTACACCTATTCCACCTAAAGATAAAAAACCGATTTCAATTTGTTCATTTAAGTTTTTATCAAAAATTAAAAGCGGGGTATTATTAATCCAACCTCCATCCACAAAAAAATATCGCCATGATAATAATGAATGGGATATAAATACAAAAATAGCAGAGATACCACGCAAACCGTCGATAGAAGTGTATTTATTATCATCTGTGCTTAAATTATCTTTTATGCTTTTGGGTAATAATAATTTAAGTAAAGCAATAAATAAAAATGGACTTAAAATCTTTCATTAAATTAAACCTTAGTGATTTTTAAATCTGTACAAAATGTATAAATACTAAATTTTGATAGAATTGTTCATAATTAGTTAAGCATAAGTGCTTAACTATTTTTTAGTATCGAATATGATACAGGTTTTGGGTATATTATCTATAGGTATAATTAAATTTACTTAGTTAAATAGGATAAAAAATCCTCATTTTTAAATTTTTTCCTATTCCTAATTAGGTAGATAATTGTGATATATGTTAATAAAATCAGAAAAAATAGCGTACAATGGTGCAATATTAATTATATGTTCATTATAAATAGTTTGGGAATTTAGTATGGCAGGCAAATTTATTGTCATCGAAGGACTTGAAGGGGCGGGTAAAACGACTGCGATTAATGCCGTTGCCCAAATTTTAAATCAACACAATATTAACGATTTGCAATTTACTAGAGAGCCAGGAGGCACACCGATTGCTGAAGCATTACGCAATATAATTAAAAATGGTTTAGATAACGAACCGTTGACGGATAAGGCCGAATTGTTAATGCTATATGCAGCACGTATTCAACTGATTGATAATATCATAAAACCTGCACTTAAAGCCGGTAAATGGGTGATTGGTGACCGTCATGACCTATCAACAAAGGCTTATCAAGGTGGTGGGCGTCAGTTAGATACAACTTTTATAACGACATTAAAACAACAAGTATTGGGTGATTTTAAACCTGATCTTACGTTATATTTAGATATAGATCCTGAAATTGGCTTAATGCGCGCAAAAGCTAGAGGAAAGCTTGATCGTATTGAACAACAATCACTGCCATTTTTTGAACGAACTCGGCAGCACTATTTGGAACTTGCCAAGCAAGATAAGACTATTATAACCATTGATGCAGCTCAATCAATTGGCAATGTAACCAAACAAATTGAACAAATTTTAACAAAATGGTTAACAAAATAGGTTTAATATTCAATGATCTTAAATGACTATCCTTGGCTTTCCCAACCTTATCAGCAATTAGCATCAGGAATTATAAACAAGCGTTCTCATCATGCTTTGCTAATTAATTATGTTCAAGGTAGTGGTGAAAACAAATTTATTTCAAAGCTCGCAAGTCGTTTACTATGCCAATGTTCACAGCAATTAGAGGCGTGCTTAAGCTGTCATAGCTGTCAATTGTTTTTAGCTCATCATCATCCCGATTATTATGTAATAACTAATGAACAAGATAAATTGTCAATCGGGATTAATCAAATCCGTAATATATCTAGCAAAGTTTACGAAAAATCCCAACAAGGTGGTAATAAAGTCATTTGGATAAAACATGCGGGTTTAATGACCGAGGCTGCGGCCAATGCATTGCTTAAAACGTTAGAAGAGCCGCCACAAAATACTTATTTTATTTTAAGCGATGAACATAATAGTCAATTATTGCCAACAATTCATAGTCGTTGTTTTTCTTATTTTTTACCTGTTCCAAAATTGGAGCAGTCTATTAGGTGGTTAAAAAAAACACACAATCAGCAATGCAGTGATAATGAGCTTGCTTCGGCGTTATTATTGAGCGAAAATGCACCATTAAGAGCAGCTGTATTATTAGCACCAGAAAAGTGGCAAGAGCGAAAAGCATTTTGTGATCATCTATTAGATGCTATACCACAAAATAATTATTGGCAGTTGGCTAAAACCTTTAATAATGAAGACTTCATTGAACGAATCGTTTGGTTTTGTGCATTACTAAGCGATGCGCTAAAAGCAAAGCAGAAAGTAGGCCGCTTTATTGTTAATCGTGATCAAGTTTCTTTAGTTCGATTACTCGCAACTAAAAGTAATGAAAAACTTTGTGCACTTTATAATTTATGGTTGCAAGCAAGAAATCAGTTATTAACTGTTACTGGATTGAATAAGGAACTTATTATTTATAATGTGCTTGCTCAATCTGAATTAATTAGCGAAACGAAAAGTTAAAAAATTTATAATGGGTTTTGTTAAAAACTTTCAGGAAAGTATACCGTTAAGTAAAAAGGATTGCTGTGAGTTATTTATCTATTGAATTTGGTTTACTCTTTATTGCTTTTTTTGCCTTGTATTGGGGATGCTACCGATCACCTAAAATACAAAATATCCTACTTTTAGTAGCAAGCTATCTGGTTGTTGGTAGTTATAGCTGGCAGTTTTCGCTTATTCTTTTTATTTATACCTGTGTGATTTATTTGTTTTCGGTGATGATTGTTGCATCGGAACATCATGCAAAACGATGGCTAGCTTTTGGGATATGTGTATCGGTCTTAAATCTTGCATTGTTTAAATATTTTGATTTCTTTCGTTACGAGTTGCAAGATCTTCTTGATTTATTGAATGTGTCTGTTTCATTACCAGTTATGACCGTATTAATTCCTATTGGCATTTCATTTTATACATTTCATTCGGTAAGTTACTTAGTTTCAGTAAAAAAGAAAGAGCTTGCTGTTGCTAAATTTTGGGATTTTGCGCTGTTTTTATCATTTTTTCCTAGTATTATTGCTGGTCCCATTAACCGAGCTAAAGATTTTTTACCGCAAATCAATGTTACTCAACCTCGTGAAATTTTAGAACCGTTTCGTGCATTTACATTGCTTATTTTAGCTGTGACTAAGGTTTACTGCTTAGGCGGTTTAATTAGTGAACATTGGGTAACCCCCATATTTGCCAATCCATTAGAATTTAGTGTAATTGATTTGTTAGTTGGACTTTATGCTTACGCTATGCATATTTACTTAAATTTTTCCGGCTACACTGATTTAGTTACAGGCATGGCTTTATTGTTAGGGTTTCGTTTGCCAATTAATTTTAATTTGCCATATTTAGCTTTGAATTTAAGGGACTTTTGGTCACGTTGGCATATTAGCCTATCAAGTTGGATTCGCGACTATATTTATATCCCACTTGGTGGAAATCGTCGAGGATTTATTCGAACTCAAATTAATGTTATTTTAGCCATGTTATTATCGGGATTGTGGCATGGAGCAGGCCTTAATTTTATTATTTGGGGAGCATGTCATGGTATTGGCATTGTGGTACTTAATATCGGTGATTGTTATTTAGGTAAAAATTGGCTAACGCTACGTTCACCAATAGTTGCTCGGTTATTAACATGGCATTATGTTTGTTTTACATGGCTCTTTTTTTATTTTGACAGCATGTCTGATGCATTGGATTATTTGACAGCATTATTGAATAGCTTTTGGATAGAGCCTCAATATGCAGGAGCTTTTTTGATTATTGCTTTCATCTACTTTTCCTATCCAATATTTAAAAATTTTACTGAGTGGTTTATTATACAGCTAACCAAAATACCTCATTCATATTTACCATTGGTATTTATCTTCATTTTGTGGTTAGTAATTTATACAGCACCATCAGGTGTGCCAAATTTTATTTACGCTAATTTTTAATAATAATTAATATGATGATATCTAACAAAACGTTGTCAAAAAATCATAAAAAAAATAAATTGAATTTGAAACAGCAACGCTATAAAGAATTCAATAAAAATACGATTAAAAAAGAGCCCCCGAAAAAAAAGAAAACAAAAAGAGCTCATTTCATTGCTAATGCTCCTTTATCCACTCGTTATATATTTGTAATATTTTTTGTTACTGCCACTACATTAATAGCGATATATTACAAGTCAATATTGGTTTATTGCGAGCAAGCATATCATACTGATTTGTTTAATAGTAACACACTTGCAGTAGAAGAACTTTCAATACAAGAACTTGAAGAAAGCAAAAAATATGAGCAAGATACTCAAGAAGATGTAAATGTACAAATACTATCTTCATTGGCACAACCAATTGATGTTGCACTACCCGTTACTGAAAAGATAACATCTAACTCAGTAGTAACTGAAACTGAAGAGATAAAACCAAATAAAAAAATAGAAGTAGTAACAGGTTCCGAATTACAAATCACTCAAAGGGTAAATATAGAAAGTGGCGAAATAACCTCTGATCTTAAACCACATTCTGAACCTACTAATTATAATAAGTCCAAAACTGAGTTAATATTACAAGATGATCCTAAAAAAATACAAGAGGATACTGAGCAACCCCATGAGCTACTACCTATTATATTAACAAGTAATGATAAAGTGTTATTTGCTGGTGATTCTTTAATGCAAGGTGTAGCCCCATATGTTAAAAAAATGCTTTTCAAGCAATATAAAATAGAAAGCCTTGATTTAAGCAAACAGAGCACAGGGCTTGCTTATCCAAATGCTTTTAATTGGCCAAAAACAATTAATGAAAATTTAATTGCTGACCCTTCAATTAAACTACTTGTTATTTTTATTGGCGCTAATGATCCTTGGGATTTTCCTATTAAAGGCTATGCTAAATACGCTAAATTTAAATCTGCATTGTGGGAAGAACACTATCGTTTGCGTATTGAATCTATTTTAAATAGTGCTATAGAACATGAGGTTCAAGTGCTTTGGCTTGCAGCCCCTTGTATGCGTAAATCAAAATTAAACGATGGAATGGTTTACTTAAATAATTTATATGAATCTGAAATAGAAAAAGTCCAACAACATTTTTTATCAACAAACGAATTATTGGGTTGTACCTACGAAAAATTTAGCAATTTTACAAAAAGTGATAAAGCAAAAATTAAAGTAAGGGTTGATGATGGGATTCATTTTACACCAATTGGCCAGAAGATTTTGGCAAAGGCCATTATGGAGCAAATAATTTATAAAGAATTAGAGGATACCCATAGTGATTAAATTTTTAAAATATATTGCAGTCATAATAGTAATAACAATTACTGTTGGATGTAATGTAGCTGAAAGTAAAACTACTACTGCATCAGCGATAGTTGATTTTGGTGATCCTAATGCAAAACAATTTGCAACACGTTTAAAATCATTAGCGGATAAAAAAAAGGCTAATCAAGTGATTAATATTACTCAATTTGGCGATTCGCATTCTGCAGCTGATTTTTTTACTGGCGAATTTAGAACATTAATGCAACAAAAATACGGTAATGCAGGCATTGGTTGGGTAACACCTGTAGCAATAAAAGGGCAAAACCATGCCGCTGTTACATGGCGAACTAAAAACTGGGATGTATTAAGTAGCCGGACTTTAAGTAATTTAGATTTTCCTATGGGTGGCTTCATTGCTAAACCAAGTAAAGATTTGGCCACTATCCAAATTATTCCAAGGACATCTAATAGTAAATATTGGCAAGTTACGTTAACTTTTAAAACACTTAAAAATAACTCAAGTTCGCTCGCAATTTATGATAACAGTGATAAAAAAATTAGTTTTAATTACAAATCAACTCCAAATGTTTGGCAAACAGCTTCGATTGTGTCGAAAATGCCTTTTGTAATAAAAAGTCAAAAAGATATAGAGCTAGGAGGAATTTGGTTAACTCGCTATAAACAATCAGGCGTTATTGTTTCATCGATTGCCACTAATGGTGCTAAACAGACAATTTGGCAGAAATGGGGGAAAAATTGGTTTAAAGAACTAGCCTTATCGCAAAGTGATCTTGTCATTCTTGAATATGGAACAAATGAAAGTTTTGATGAAACATTAGACGCTAGTCAATATAAAAAAAACTTAGTGAATAATATCAGACTGATTCGCAAAACATTACCTAATGCTACCATTTTAATAATGACGCCTCCAGACACTATGGTAAATGGAAATGATATACCCAAATCTTTTGCAAAAATAATGAATATTCAAAAACAAGTCGCTAAATCTGAAAAAACCCTATTTTGGGATTGGCAAGTAGCGATGGGGGGTAAGTTTTCAATTAAACAGTGGCAACAACAAGGGCTTGCCCGTCCAGATTTAGTTCATCAAACCATAAAAGGTTATAGAGAAAGTGCTCGTATTTTTTATGCTGATTTGAACGAATTTATTAGAAAAAATAGCTAAAACTTTTGATTAAAAGGAATACATAAGTCATGGTATCACCAATTATTGTTGCAGTTGATTTTGCGGATCTTAAATTAGCATGGAATTTTATTGATCGAGTCGATCCTAAAGATTGTCGACTTAAAATCGGTAAAGAGCTTTTTACACATGCTGGCCCTGGTTTTATCAAGCAGATTATGCAAAAAGGATTTGATGTCTTTTTAGATCTTAAATTCCATGATATACCTAATACCGTTGCAAAAGCAATTGCAGCTACAGCCGATCTGGGTGTTTGGATGACCAATGTACATGCTAGTGGTGGTTCGCGAATGATGACAGCAGCTAAAGATGCGCTTTATTCATATGGTAAAGATGCGCCAATTTTAATTGCAGTAACTGTATTAACTAGCATGGAATCAACAGATCTTCAAGAAATTGGTATTAATGTATCGCCCTTAGAACAAGCCACTAGATTAGCAATACTAGCTAAAAACTGTGGGCTTGATGGAGTGGTTTGTTCAGCTAAAGAAGTACAAAGTTTTAAAATACGGTTAGGCAGTGATTTTAAATTAGTGACACCAGGCATTAGACCTGCTGGTACTAATCCAGATGATCAGCGTCGAATTATGACTCCTCAACGAGCTCAAGCTGCAGGCTCTGATTATTTAGTTATTGGACGCCCAGTAACTCAAGCAGAAGATCCCGCTAAAGCGCTACAAACAATTTTAGCAACACTTGAACCAAGTAAGCGTTAAAGACATGATGTCAGAAAATTTACTTGTCTATTCAACCGATAAAGGTCGCATAAAACCTAGTGAATCAGTGGTACCACGCCCTAAAGGGGATGGAATTATTCGAATCCAACGACAAACGTCAGGTCGTAAAGGTAAAGGCGTTTGTGTTATTACGGGATTTGATATGAATGATGCTCAATTATTACATCTAGCTACCGAATTAAAAAAACGTTGTGGTTGTGGTGGAGCGGTTAAAGATGGTGCTATTGAAATTCAGGGGGATAAACGTGAGTTATTAAAATCGTTGCTAGAAAGTAAAGGATTTAAAGTAAAACTAGCTGGCGGATAATATTATTCATAAAAATAGCGTCCTTAATAAAATAGACGCTATTTATAATACAATAGATTTTAACTAGATCGATAACTACGCATTTTTTTGCTAATTTCACGGCGTTCTTTAGAGATTTCGGCGTTTTTGATAATATAATCATCAACACGATCATCATAATCACTTTTCATATTAGCAATAATGGCTTGAAGTTCTTCATAAGTCATATCTGGTTTAATATATTCACTTAAGTTTTCAAGTAAAAGTACGCGTTTTTGGTTATCACGAATTTTTTTCTCGTTGTCTGATATTTCACGCTTTAATTTATTTAAACGACGTGATAGACGAATATATTCTAATACATCTTGAAATGATGATGCGCTTGCTTTTTCCTTGTCCATCTATAACCCCTTATCTTAAAAAATGGAAAATAAACTTTTACCAATTATATACTAATAATTTTTTTAGGTCATATTAATTATATTTTTAAACATAGATGATATTTCTCGTATCTGGTATTTTGTGTTAACTGTTTAAAATTGGATTTTAAACACAGCCCTTTACTTGAAATTTTTTATTTAAGTATTATAGATTTTTGCAAAGTTGATTTACAAAATAAGATAAAAATAAAAACAACTATTAAGAATTGATTCAAAGTATTGTACAATAGCTCCAAATTTGTAAAGAGTGCCAGAATGAGAGAATCATAATGAGCTGGATTGAAAAAATTCTTAGTAAAAATAATATATCGTCAGATCATAAAAAGGCGAATATTCCTGGTGGTGTTTGGACAAAATGTACTAATTGTGATCAAGTCATTTATCAAGCCGAACTTGATCTTAATTTAGAGGTTTGTCCAAAATGTGATCACCACATGCATATCCCTGCCCGTGTTCGTTTATATCGTTTTTTAGATGAGGGTTCGGATGTCGAAATTGGTGCAGATCTTATGCCTAAAGATATCTTAAAATTTAAAGATACTAAAAAATATAAAGATCGTTTAACAGCAGCTCAAAAAGAAACTCACGAAAAAGAAGCAATGGTTGTCATGAAAGGTACATTGCTAGGCGTACCAGTTGTTGTTGCTTGTTTTGAATTTGCCTTCATTGGTGGTTCAATGTCTTCTGTTGTTGGTGCATTATTTACTCGCGCCGCAGAGCAAGCCATTGAGGATAAATGTCCTTTAATTTGTTTTTCAACAAGTGGTGGCGCACGAATGCAAGAAGCGTTATTTTCATTAATGCAAATGGCAAAAACGAGTGCTATTCTTGCTAAAATGCAAGATGAAGGTTTACCATATATTTCAGTCATGACCGACCCTACAATGGGAGGTGTATCGGCAAGTCTGGCAATGTTAGGTGATATTAATATTGCTGAACCTAAAGCACTAATTGGTTTTGCAGGTCCTCGAGTGATTCAGCAAACTGTTCGTGAAACATTACCAGAAGGTTTTCAGCGTAGTGAATTTTTACTTGAAAAAGGCGCAATTGATATGATTATTCATCGCAAAAATATGCGTTCTAAAATTGCCAGCTTAATAACAAAATTAATGAAACTACCTGATCCGTTTAATGAAGCAACCCTTAACGAGACAGCTTAATTGAGTATGCTAAACAATCAACCGAATGCCATGTCAGATCTAAAGACATGGCTTTGTTATTTAGAGCAACTACACCCGACAACTATCGATTTAGGTTTAGAGCGAGTAACAGCAGTTGCTCAACGTCTTAATTTATTGCAACCAGCGCCTTATATTTTTACTGTTGCTGGCACCAATGGCAAAGGAACTACTTGCCGAATGCTTGAAATGATATTGCTTGAGGCAGGTTTACGAGTTGGTGTTTATAGCTCCCCGCATTTACTCCGTTTTACTGAGCGAGTACGAATTAATAACCAAGAGTCAAGCGAACAAGAAACCGTAAAAGCCTTTGTAGAAATAGAAAAAGCTAGAGCTGATATATCACTTACTTATTTTGAATATGCAACGCTTGCCGCGCTTTATCAATTCAGACAAGCAAAATTAGATGTAGTTATATTAGAAGTCGGTCTTGGTGGACGGCTAGATGCAACCAATATTGTTGATGCTGATGTGGCAATCATTACAACTATTGGTATTGATCATGTTGATTATTTAGGTGATACCCGTGAAAGTATCGGGCGAGAAAAAGCAGGTATATTTAAATCTAAAAGTATTGCTGTTGTAGGTGAACCCAATATGCCTGGATCCATTTTAAATGTGGCAAAATTAGTTAATTGTCCGATCTATTCGGTAAATTGTAATTGGCATTATCAACAAGTTAATAACAATTCATGGGTATTTCAATCGCCTAAAAAACAGTATAAAAACCTACCTATTGCCCATGTTCCTTTAGCTAATGCAGCAACCGCAGTTGCTGCATTAAGTTATTCATCAATTAAAATAACACAACAGCAAATAGTTAACGGATTAAAAAAGTCTAATTTAATAGGGCGTTTTCAAATCGTTAATACTTCACCACTAGTTATTCTTGATGTAGCACATAACCCACATGCAGCAGCCTATTTAACACAACAATTAGAAAAGCTAAAGGCAGAATATTTACATATAGGTAAAGTTAGATTTGTTGTTGGTATGCTTAAAGATAAAGATATTAAAAGTACCTTAGCCATCTTAAAAAGTGATAAATGGTATTGTGCTTCACTTTATGGTGAACGAGGTTGTAGCGCTGAAGTGTTAAAACAACACTTATTAAATAAAGGTGAACTTAATGTATCAGCATTTGATACGGTTTCTAAAGCTTATCGGCAAGCAATGCAAGATGCTAATAAGGACGATATTATCGTGATATGTGGTTCATTTCATACGGTATCTGATGTTTTAGCTGAAACTCAGCATTTAAGTGGAATTAATCATGATGGGCAAACAACAAATTAATTCAATAAATCAAAATAAAGTAAGAAATCGTCTTGTCGGTTTTGCTACATTATTGCTTATTATCGCAGTAATTGCACCATGGATCATAACCGATAAACCAAATTCACGAATACCAACAACGCCCATATTCCAACCAGAGGATGCCACTCATCAAGGGCAAGCTGTAATATCACCTAATGATGTTGATGATAATAATATTTCCAGTAATGTATCGGAAGTTCCTTATGTACCTGATTCAAATGAAAACACAAGTATATCAGTTTTACCTGATGTTATTGATGATGTTGATACAATAATGAAGCCAGCTGCATCTGGACAAGAGACTAAATCTTATATGATCCAACTTACTGCTTTAAAAAATAGACAAAAAATAGAAGAGTTGGTTGCTTTGTTAAAGTTAAATAATTATAGCGTTAGAACATTACCTCAAAATCCAGATCCTAATCAATTAATCAAGTTACAGGTTGGTCCTTATGCTAAAAAAGAGCAAGTAGAACAAGTGCTTATTGACTTAAATAACCTAACAAAATTAAAAGGTATTGTTGTTGCTAATTAATCGCTATTTTATTTTTCGTGTCACAAACGATAATTAAGATAAAATATTTTTATATAAAATTATGAGCTATTATGATGAATTGGGTTGATTTTACAATTATTGGTGTGATTGCGTTTTCTGCATTAATTAGTCTTATACGAGGCTTTGTACGTGAAGCATTATCGCTTATTAGTTGGATTTTAGCTTTTTTTATTTCTAGCCAATTTTATAGCTATGTAACTGATTATTTAACTTATTTTGATAGTGAGATGATACGTATTGCAGTAGCAATTGTTATTCTTTTTGTTGCTACATTATTAGTATGTACTGTTATGACTTATGTTATTGGTCAATTAATTCAAAAAACAGGATTATCCGGTATTGATCGTGTATTGGGCACTTGTTTTGGTGTGCTACGAGGAATTTTAATTATTGCGGCAGTTCTTTTTTTGCTTGATACCTTTACGCCGTTATCTCAATCACCGTATTGGATTCAATCTTTGCTAATTCCGCATTTTCATTTTATTATCCGTTGGTTTTTTGATTTTATACAACATTCTTCTTCGTTTTTAGGTCAGTAGATTTGAGGTAACCATAGTATGTGTGGTGTTGTTGGTATTGTAGGATGTAGTGCTGTTAATCAATCTATTTATGATGCATTGACGGTTTTGCAACATCGAGGTCAAGATGCTGCAGGTATTGTAACTATTGATAATCAAAATCGCTTTCGTTTACGTAAGGCAAATGGTTTAGTAAAAGATGTATTTCAAGAGCACCATATGCAGCGGTTGCAAGGCAATTTGGGGATAGGGCATGTTAGGTACCCAACCGCAGGAAGTTCTAGCCCGTCCGAAGCACAACCTTTTTATGTCAATTCGCCTTACGGCATTACGCTTGCTCATAATGGAAACTTAACTAATACTGATCAACTTAGAAATAAAGTGTTTCAGCTTGCAAAACGTCATGTTAATACAAATTCTGACTCAGAGGTTTTACTCAATATTTTTGCTAATGAACTAGATAAGTTTCCTACTTTTCCATTGACTGCTGACAATATTTTTAGCGCAATACATAATGTTCATAGCATCATTAAAGGCGCATATGCTTGTGTTGCAATAATTATTGGTCATGGCCTTGTTGCTTTTCGAGATCCTTATGGAATTCGCCCATTGGTAATAGGTAAACGAGTAGTTGAAAACCAGAAAGTTGAATACATGGTTGCATCTGAAAGTGTTGCCTTAGATATTCTTGATTTTGAGCTGATACGTGATGTTGAACCGGGTGAAGCAATCTATATTACTCAAGATGGGCAATTACATTCTAAGCAATGCTCTGATAATTATAAATATTATCCATGTATTTTTGAATATGTTTATTTTGCAAGACCCGATTCGTTAATTAATGGTGTATCGGTTTATCAATCACGTATTGAAATGGGCAAAAAGCTAGGAGAAAAAATAGCTAAAGAATGGCAGAATGTTGATATTGATGTAGTCATCCCTATTCCTGAAACATCTTGTGATGCAGCTCTTGAAATTGCACGTATTTTAAATAAGCCTTATCGGCAAGGGTTTGTTAAAAATCGCTATGTTGGTCGTACATTTATCATGCCTGGACAAAGCGCTCGCAGATTATCAGTAAGAAGAAAGCTTAATGCTAATCGCATTGAATTTGAAGGTAAAAATGTACTTTTAGTCGATGATTCTATTGTCAGAGGTACAACTTCAAAAGAAATTCTGGAAATGGTGCGTTCAGTTGGTGCAAAAAAAGTGTATTTAGCGTCAGCTGCGCCAGAAATTAGGCATCCAAATGTTTATGGTATTGATATGCCTGTTGCTAGTGAACTTATTGCTTATAATCGAACTGTTGACGAAATCGCCCAGGCTATAGGTGCTGATAAGCTCATTTTTCAAGATTTATCTGATTTAATTGATTCAATCACAGAACAAAATTCCAATATTCACCATTTGGAGTGTTCTGTTTTTGATGGAATATATGTTACTGGGGGAATTGATGATAGCTATTTATTATCACTAGAACAAAAAAGAAGTGAAAGCAAAAAATTGCGAACATCTAAAGAGTCAGAAAATTTAGAAATTTATAATGAAGGTCAATAACCCTCTATAAATAAAGAAAAATAAAAAAAGTAAAGTAAAGAACAATAAAGATGCATAGAGGCCTAAAATACCAAATTTAGGCCTTTTTTGTTGATGTAAAGTAATTTCATATAGCTTATTTTCTATAATATTCCCTAACTTATTAACAAAAACAGAAATGTCATTCAATTAACTCATTATAATAAATTAAAAATTATACAAAAATTTAAAAAATATCAAAAAATAAGAATAAATTATTTTGACATATTACATATTTGTAATAAAATCACAAAAAAATAAAATCTTTGTAAAGAATGTTAAAGAAAATTAAATATTGAAAATAAATAGCCATGTTGATATTAAACAAAAATCAATTGATATTAGTCATGAGTTTTATGTTATGCATTTTATTAGTGAAATATAAGGAATATTAAGATGAAAAAGGATCTTAATTTAACAATTATCTGTACATTTGTAATTGCTACGTTAGGATTGCAATCGGCCTATGCTACCGAATCTCAAGTATCGCAAAAAACGGTAATTAGTAATAAGGTAATTGATTTAAAAGATGGCGTAAAGGTTCGTGAAATGATTAACAACCAACAGCGTAGTCTTTATCAAATTGCGCTTTTAAGTGGTATTTCTATTTCTGAATTACGCACAATCAATGCAGGGCGTTTTGATGAAAAGGATTATGTTGACATTGGTGAGCATATACTCTTGCCTGAAAACTCGTCTTTATTACCTGTAATTAAAATACAAGATGACAAAAACGATAAACATGCTAACTTGCCTCAGTTAGGGTCAGATGATAACTATGATGTAAAAAAAGACAAAGATACGCTTGCAAGCCAAGTTGCTTTAACATTGCAAACTTTAGCTAGTCAAGATTGGAAGCAATTAACCTCGTCAGATAATGGTGGTTTATCTGGGCAATTAAAAAATAGAGGTAAAGATTACGCAGAAAATTATGTACGTGATAGTGTAAAAAACCAAGTTGTTGAACCGGCTCGTAATCTTGTGCAAGACTTTTTAGGTCGTTTTGGTACAGCTCAGGTGCAATTTGATATAACTGATAAAGGCGAATTTAATAATGTTAATTTGAAGTTATTTAGCCCATGGTATGATACTGAAAACACATTAATATTTAGTCAAATATCATTTCAAGAATATGAACATAATCGCCGAATAGGTAACTTTGGTATTGGCCAGCGTTGGGATGTTGCTGATAAAAAATGGTTACTTGGTTATAACGTATTTCTTGATCATGATTTCCAACGTTCGCATAATCGTTTAGGTATTGGTGCTGAAGCATGGACTGATTATATGAAGTTTGCAGCTAACTACTACCACCCATTATCTGACTGGAAAGATTCTAAAGATTTTGATGATTATTTAGAACGAGCAGCAAGAGGATTTGATATTCGATTCCAAGGTTATTTACCACAATACCCGCATTTAGGTGGCTCACTTATGTATGAACAATACTTTGGTGATAAAGTTGCTTTATTTGGTAAAGACAATCTGCAAAGAAATCCGAAAGCCATTACAGTAGGTATTGATTATACACCTGTTCCACTTTTCACTATTAAAGGCGAGCATAAAGTAGGTCAAAATAATAAAAAGGCAAGTAAAGCTGAATTAACGATGAACTATCGTATAGGCATTCCATTAAAAGATCAGTTAGATCCAGATATGGTTCAAGCTGCGCGCTCTTTAAAAGGCAGCCGTTATGATTTAGTTGACCGCAATAACTATATCGTTCTTGAATATAAAGAGAAAAAAATGTCTGTCGATTTAGGGCTTGAACAAACCCAGTTAATTGAAGGACAAGCTTACCCAATAACGATTAGTGTTCATAACGCTAAAAAATTATCAAGCTTAACATGGTCAGGTGACATGTTAGAAATTGATACTAATGGTGGTTTTTTATGCGAAACAGCTGGAATCTGTAATGCGTCATCGTGGCTTAACCCGTCTGTTGATACAAATAATTGGAAAATTGTTGCACCTAGTTATGTAGACCAAAATGGCCAACGTCATCCAGTTAGTACAAATGGCAAATATTCTTTATCTGTGTCGATTACAGATGTGCGTGGTAAATCAGCTCAATCTAATGCAATTAGCTTTGAAGTATTGCCAGATCCTGCTATGCGTAAAGTGGGGGTATGGGCAGTTGATGCTTCAGGTAATAAAACCACAATGGCAACACAACAAGCAGATGGTTTGAGTAGAATAACGGTATTAGCAAGCCTTGTTAAACCTAAGATTTATAATGGTGCAATCAACACCGCTCAAGATGTAGACGGCTTTAGTGATAGCGGGGTAATGAATAGTGTACCTGATACATTTGAAGGTTTTGCTGCGCTATGGACAGCAACAAGTAATGGTAGAAATATACCATTAATAGATGGTACTTCAGGTACGGTTAATCAATGCCCTGGGCAACAGCCTTGCGTTATTGTGAGATCATTCGAAAAAGTTGCTAAAGGACAAACCGTTTCCTCAAAAGCTTCAACTGCTGCAGGTCTAGATATGATTGGTGACAGTTACGTACTTGATGTTGCTTCAAATGTTTCTGGGATGATTAATTTTTCAATCTCGTTAGATAAATATGGTTTAGGAAAATCATTTAATGAAGCATCAATTGATTTTGTTGGTGGTAGTGCAGGTAATATCGAGGTTTGGAATGCTAATGGAGTATTAGTTGCGCAAAGTTCTGGCTCTTTACTTCAATTTGTGGCTGGCGGTCCAAATGAATGGCGGGTAGATAATGAATATTATGTCAAGGCGTTTTCTGTAGACGGCACACCAATTTCTAATCCATTTGTGATTTGGTCATTAGTCGGTTCAAATACAGAGGCTTGCCATGGTGCAGTAACTTCATTACCAAATGATGCTAAAAATCATCCTAATGGGCCATGGTTTAACGTCGCTATGGGTGAGAATGCTCACTATACTATAAAAGGTAAAAAGACAGGTAACTACAGTTATGCAACATCAGGCACTAGTATTGCAGCAGTTGCAGATGCACCAAGCCATTTGGATTTAACTCCACAGTCAGTTTCTGTTCCTGCATGTGCAGGGGATCAAGGATTTAAATTACAAGTTGCAGTTTATAATAAATAAGGGGGTGATTACCGATTAGTATCGGTAATCTAAAAGGGATACACAACTTGATGTTGTGTTTATGTAAAATACAAAACGTTAGTTTGTAAAAAAATTAGGAAGTTAAACGTGAAAAATCTTACAATTAAAAAGGTTGCATTAGGTTTGTTTTTAGCTGGTTATGCAGCAAGTAGTGCGTTTGCAGCATTAGAAGCAAGTTCTGTAAATGTTATCAAGGGTAACGCACCATTTATAAAAGCTAATAGCGGGGCGAATGAACATACCATGACCCTTAAAGTTACAACTGATGCGGATGGCAATACACCTATTTCATCAGATAATAATCGTCAAAGAGTTAAAGTTGGTGATTATATTCACATAACTTATGATTTAGTGGATAATGATGGTGATACAGATACTACTGGGGCGATGAAAGCTACTTTAAAAGTTTATAAAATTGCGCAAGATGGAAAACCTACTGAAGTGACAGTTTCGGTGCAAGATGATAGTACTGCGTCACAAGGGCACCTTTCTTTTAAAATAACAAATGACTTTGCAGGCGCTAAAACAATTGGTTATACGATTCAAGAAAAAACTTCATTTGGTTTACCTGACCATGGCCAATATTTAGCAGTAAGCGATATTTTTTCTTCTACAGATCCTGAACACTCTGATAGCGAACAGACACCAACTGGCGATCATGGCCCAGGTAATACCCCAGAGCCTATCGTTGGACCTATTGATTCAGACTCTATGAGAGTTGGTATTTTCAGAAAAGTTGGCAACACAATGGTCAACTATGCGAAACCAGGAAGCCCAACAATTCCTAAATATGGAGATGAATTCAAGGCTATTGTATGGAATGATGCTAATAACGATTTTGCAATAGATTCTGGCGAAGACAAATTTACTAATTATACATTTACATGGACTTTAGTAAACCTGGACTATGTTGATGAGCAAAACCCAGGTACAGGTACTGGTTATGAGGGCGTAGATGCATTGTCAACTTCATTACCAAGTAACGGCGACACAATCACATTGGGCAATAGCAATAGCATGTATGACCCAGCCTACAAAGCAGGTGGTCAAGGTTATCGCCTTAAAGTTAAAGCTACTGTTAAGCCTTAATGTTAAATTTAGCTATATTCAGTGTATAAAACCACTCTTTGGAGTGGTTCAGATTGATGACAAAGAACTCGCTTTTTGGCGAGTTCTTTGATCTAATAGAGAGGAGTCCATTATAAGAGGAATTCTTCTATGCTAAAAAA
>NZ_FMBA01000032.1 GCF_900094935.1 Gilliamella intestini | reverse complement strand
TATTAATTTTTATAATACGGTTAAACCGCATAAAGGAATTTCAGGCAAAACGCCTTATGCATTTTTAGCGGATTATTTTAATCATGGCGTGTAAATAGTGCGATATTTTCCTACATGTATCGAAATTAATTGCATTGCTCAGTAATGAATTTGTTATCATTACCCTGTATTTTTGCTATATGCTTATTACGCTCACATTCCCATTTTTCAGGTGGGAACATTTTATCCCAAGCAGCCATTAATCTTTTTTCTTGATCAGATAAATTAATTTTATATTTGTCAGACATATAAAGATATGTACGTGCTATCTTTCCACGAATTTTTTCTCTTGGTTGAAATTTACGCGTTTTAAAATCAACGGCTGTTTTACAACTTCCATATTGATTAAATTCTTTAGTGAATTGCGAGTAGTGATAATTAGAGCGATCGCCATTTACTTCGCCGATTGATGGTTGCAGATTATGCATATCTCCTTCCATTTTGTTGAATGTTATATCTTTCTTGCAATTTTTACGTCCCCCATCTTGCCAACATTGTAGATGTCGCCCAAAATTTTCAGCAGGCATTACATGTTCCCATTCAATGCGTTCAGCTCTAGCTTGGTTTTTACGTGGTTTATAACCGCATTTAGTAAAATTAATGGTACCTTTTTTATTGTTAAAACTAAATTCGCATCCACAATAAAATTCGGTTTGTTCAGGGTTTGATTTGTATAGCTTAGTTAGATGTGTTTTAGCTGAATTAAAATTCTGTGCTGAGTAAGTAAAGAAAGGAGTAAGACAAAGCAAAATAGCAATATTTTTCAAAAAAATCCATTTAAAATAAATTCCAAAATTATAAAAAACTAATATTTTCAGATAAATGTATTGATTTATAAGTAGGCATTGCTACAGCAATCATCATCTGAAGAACTGATAAGGTAACTCCAACCTAAAACGAGAATTTAAGAAAAAGAAAACCGAATTTTAATTATATTTCTTTTACTACTTTTAAGTTTTTTGACTTTTGAGTTGTATCAAAGGTAGGCAAAGGCCTCTACAGATAAGTTTAAATATATCAACTTAATATTTAAAAATCAAGGTGAGTATATGGCATTAACATGATCTGAAGTTCAGAAAAAAGTGATAATCAAAGCGATTTTAAATCAAAACATTACAAACTACCTATTGAAGCTGTAAATTTAATTATAGAATATAATTTGAAACGGTATAGAGTCCTGAATATTTTTTACAAAGTTTTGACTTAAAAAGTACCAGTTATTTAAAACGTTATAGTAATATTTCTGCAAGAAAGAAGAAAAAGTTTCCCGAATTGCAACACAAAGGTAGATAGGTATATAATTGCGCTTTGCTTATAATTAGATATAAACATCATGATAAATAATCAAATTAGCCATATTATAGCTAGTGAACTTACTGTAAAACCAGAACAAGTTTTAGCTGCAATTCAATTATTAGACGAAGGTAGTACAGTTCCCTTTATTGCTCGATATCGAAAAGAAGTAACAGGTGGGCTTGATGATACACAATTACGTAATCTTGATAGTCGATTGAGCTATTTGCGTGAGCTTGAAGACCGCAAACAAACTATTTTAAAGTCAATAGAAGAGCAAGGTAAATTAACACCTGAATTAAGCAAAAATATTGTACAAACACTAAGTAAAACCGAACTTGAAGATCTTTATTTACCTTATAAACCCAAACGCCGTACTCGAGGTCAAATTGCAATTGAAGCAGGTCTTGAACCGCTTGCTGATGATTTATGGCAAAACCCTTCATTAAATCCTGAAAAAGAAGCTGAAAAATATCTTAATACTAATAATGGCATTGCTGATTCTAAATCAGCTTTAGATGGCGCGCGCTATATTTTAATGGAACGCTTTGCCGAAGATGCAGCGTTATTAGCAAAAGTACGTCATTATCTTTGGAATAACGCTCATTTAGTTTCGCAAGTAGTCAGTGGCAAAGAAGAAGAGGGCGCAAAATTCCGAGATTATTTTTCACAAAGCGAACTTATTTCTAAAGTACCTTCACACCGATCTTTAGCTATGTTTCGAGGGCGAAATGAAGGCTTTTTACAGCTCTCGTTAAATGCCGATCCACAATTTGAAGAAACACCAAAAGAAAGTTATTGTGAACAAATTATCACTGAATATCTAGGCGTTCATTTTAATGAACAACCAGCAGATAAATGGCGCAAAGCGGTGATCAATTGGACATGGCGCATTAAAATTTTAATGCACATGGAAACCGAATTAATGACCACATTACGTGAGCGAGCAGAAGAGGAAGCGATTAATGTATTTGCTGCCAACTTGCATGATATGTTAATGGCTGCACCTGCTGGTATGAAAGTCACCATGGGTATGGATCCAGGGTTAAGAACAGGCGTAAAAATAGCGGTTGTTGATGCAACAGGTAAATTAGTTGCGACTGAAACTATTTATCCGCACACAGGTCAAGCGGATAAAGCAGCGATGGTTATTGCTGCGCTTTGTCTTAAATATCAAGTTGAATTAGTAGCAATTGGTAATGGTACAGCTTCGCGCGAGACTGAACGTTTTTATTTGGACGTTCAAAAAAAATACCCAGAAGTGAAAGCGCAAAAAGTGATTGTAAGCGAAGCCGGCGCTTCGGTTTATTCCGCATCAGAACTAGCAGCGCAAGAGTTTCCTGATCTTGATGTATCTATTCGTGGTGCAGTTTCTATTGCTCGGCGTTTACAAGATCCATTAGCTGAACTTGTTAAAATTGATCCTAAATCGATCGGAGTAGGTCAATATCAGCATGATGTAAGCCAAACTCAGTTAGCTAAAAAGCTTGATGCTGTGGTTGAAGATGGCGTTAACGCAGTTGGTGTCAATTTAAATACTGCCTCAATGATGTTACTTGCGCGTATTGCTGGTCTAAATAAAGTTATTGCGCAAAATATTATTGATTGGCGTAATGAAAATGGACAATTTACCGATCGTAAACAACTATTAAAAGTTTCGCGCCTTGGTCCTAAAGCATTTGAGCAGTGTGCAGGTTTTTTACGAATTATGGATGGAAAAAACCCTCTCGATGCCTCAGCTGTTCACCCAGAAGCTTATCCTATTGTTGAGCGAATTTTAGAGAAAAATGGAAAATCTTTAAAAGACATTTTAGGTGATAGCAATTATTTAAAATCACTTAAAGCAATTGATTATGTGGATGAAAATTTTGGTGTGCCAACAGTAACTGATATTATTAAAGAACTTGATAAACCAGGACGAGATCCAAGACCTGAATTTAAAACTGCGCAATTTGCTGATGATATAGAAACGATGGAAGACCTAAAAATAGGTATGATTATGGAAGGATCTGTTACTAATGTAACTAATTTTGGCGCGTTTGTTGATATTGGTGTGCATCAAGATGGTTTAGTGCATATTTCAGCCTTATCAAATAAGTTTGTTGATGATCCAAGAACCGTAGTAAAAGCAGGCGATATTGTTAAAGTTAAAGTGGTGGAAGTTGATATTCCACGCAAACGTATTGCGTTAACTATGCGCCTTGATGATCCTGCATCATCGACTAAGCAAGATGATAATCGTATTTCAAAAAAACACACTCAGTCTAATAAACAAAACAATTATAATTCATCGCTGAGTAACAGTGCGATGGGAAATGCGTTTGCTGCAGCATTAAAGAAAACTAAATAAAAATTTTTATAAATTATGGGACAATAGTCCCTATTTTGTAATCAGCTACGTTGAATTATAGCCATTTTTATATTGAATATTATCAATATGCTTTTAGTTATTTTTTAACTAAGCTATAAAATAATAGAAAGGGAATATCAAAAATAATGAAAAAATATTTTAATGCTGTTTGGCTGACATTAACCATTATGTTGTCAGG
The DNA here is from genome assembly GCF_900094935.1 of Gilliamella intestini. GTDB lineage: Bacteria > Pseudomonadota > Gammaproteobacteria > Enterobacterales > Orbaceae > Gilliamella > Gilliamella intestini. Next base: position 20,574 of record NZ_FMBA01000032.1, on the reverse strand, counting down.
ATGTGATAAAAATGAAATAAAATTAACAGAAGAAGTTAAAGCAGAATTGGAAGATCAAGACAAACCGATTTGTTTTTACCTAGGTAACGTAACGTTTCCTTATCTTAAAAAAGATCTTAGTTATCCTGCAAATGAACGCTTAGAAGTTTGGGTAAACAATGAATTAAATCGCCGGTTAGAGATTTTTTCAAGTTTAGGTTTACTTGAGCATTCATCAGATGCTAACAATCAAACGACCACCTATCAATTAGCTAAATTAAACAGCGATACGATATTTAAAAAAGGTAGTTTTTGTTTTGGGCAACTGAGTTTAGATCATCTTGTTGTTAAGGATAATAGAAATAGTGTAAACCCTTTTGCAATGGTAACTTATACGATTGAGCAAATTCCTTCTTGGGTTAATAATGATATTTTTAAACAATATTTTTATGCACGTGAATTAGATAAAAATAAATTAAATTATCATGTTTACTATAGTTATCCTAGTTTAATTAACGGGCAATTTCCGAAGAAAATATCTTCCTCAATTAAGTTAGCCAAATTAGTGAATGGTGAACTGATCTTTGATAACGAAGATTCGATAAAGCATTCATATTTTTATAGTAAAGAAGATGATAAATGGGATCGAGGGCATTTCACTTATGCATATTATGATAAGGCAAAAGCAGCTGAAATCAGATATGATTTTGTTAAATATAATCATGTAAATAATGATTGGGGAATAGAGCCAGATCCCGTATTGTTAGCAAAAGAAAAACCAAAACCATCAGCAAATTTAGCTCGTTCAACGAACTTAGTTGTAATGTATTATTATTTTGATCATGCACTTACCCAAAATCGTATTAAGTCGGCAAAAGGATATATAAAAGATAAGTTATTAGATCAGTACTCAAAATTGCTTAGTGAAAAAAACGATTTTTCTTTTGAAATGAATTTTGATGAAAATGGGTTAGTTTCTTATTTTGCTAATGTAATTAAAAGTTATAGTTATAAACAAAAACGTATTATTACATCTTCTGACGATATAAAAACAGAACGAAGAAACTGGAAATTCTACGATTATTTTGCCATGTCTTTGCCTAGCCAAGATCAAAATTATCTCAATCCGTTCGCAACCAATAAGTATGAAGAAACAGATGTATTTGATATTTTTCAAGCAGACTATAACACAAAACTTGTTCAAACAGGGGGTGATTTAAATAAGCTTCGTTCAGTTTCCGTTGGCTATGATGATGAAGAAAAAATACTATATTTTAATAATAATATGACATTTCAATACAATAATAAAAATCAGTTGATTTCAAGGGTGATTGATAATGAAACTTATACTATGGAGTATGATAAACAGGGTCAATTAATCAAAATGAAAAAATATATTGGTAATAAAAAGAAAGCAAGCCTTGAATGTCAGTTTTCTAAACACAATCAAAAAGGTGATTGGACAGTCAAAGAATGTAATGATCGAAAGATAACAACTCGAACTATTGAATATTATTAATAGCTATTGCCTAATTAGTAAATAAATAACATCAAAATTTGGCAAGTAGATGAAATTACCATAGATTTAAAAACATCACAAATAAACACTAGGTAATACAATCTGTTGTAGATTATATTGTTTTAATTGTTCTGCAAACTGCTCTACTTGCTGTTTATTGGCAGATGGCCATGTTTTAGCGATGCCATGTACGCCATGATTATGAAAGGCATTAATTCGAATTCGAATATTGGGATCTATATCAATTAAGAATTTGGCAATATTTTTAGCATTATCTTGTAGATCTGTTTGTTTAGGAATAATTAAAAGTCTTACCTCATATAGTTTTTTTATTTTTGCCAGATATTTAATCGTTTCTTTTACTCGTCGATTGTCTCTTCCCGTTAACTTTTTATGCACATCATTATCCCAAGCCTTGAGATCAATCATTGCGCCATCCATCACATTTTCTACTTTTTGCCACCCTGTTTTAGTTAAATAACCATTACTATCAATAAAGCAAGTAAGATGGTTTAAATCGTCGGCTTGTTTTATTGCTCTAAATAGATTTTCAATAAAAGGAAGTTGCATAGTGGCTTCGCCTCCACTAAGGGTTATACCATTTAAAAATGGCAGATATTTTCGGATAATTGTTAATATATCTTCAACACTATATTTATAAGTCATTGGTGTTGAGTTATGAACACAAGTATTAATACAAGTATCGCATTGTTGGCAAACCGAAGTTTGCCATATAACATGATGATTGTTAAAACTTAATGCTTTATGTGGACAAGCATAAACACAATCACCACAATCTTTACATAATGATATTGTGTAAGGATTGTGGCAGTTTAAGCAACGAAAATTGCATCCTTGTAAAAATATGACTAGCCGATTGCCTGGTCCATCAACACAAGAAAAGGGTAATATTTTATTAACGATTGCCCATGACTTGTTCATGACTAATAACTCTTGGCTTTCGACATAAATAACTATTGTTTTTAACGTCATCAGCAGCTTCTGCGCCTAAAAACGTTGTGTTAATTCGTGATCCTTCTTGTTTATACTTTTTGATGTCGGATAATCTAACCATATAACCGGTTACTCGAACAAGATCATTGCCACTAATATTGGCTGTAAATTCACGAAAACCTAATTTAAAAGCTGCTTTACAAATTTGCAGTAATGCTGATGGATTATTTTTGATGGTTTCATCGATAGTCAAAATATCACTAATGCCCGATGTGTAGTAATGATGATGTTTAAACAATGCCATAATGTGAGTAACGGGATCAGGCTCATGACCATAAGGAATTCGTAGACCAGGGGTTGCACCTCTATCGGTACTGATTCCTGATTGTGAATGTAACATAGCCTTTCCTTTCCAAGCATTTTCTATTGTGTGGTTTTCAATAAATTTAGCAATGAGCTCGGTAATGGTTAATGCCAGTTCATTGGCTTGTTCGTCAAAACCATAACGCCCTGCTAGATTTGCTTTTTCTTGCAGGATATTGACCGCTTCAGCCATGCCAAAAATACCAAACATTGGGGCAAATCGGTTGGGATCGATTAATCCTTCTTGGACTAAAAAACTGCTATTAAAAAAATTGGATTGATTATAAAGAAAGTCCGATCTTGCTTGAATAAGATTAAATTGTAACTGACAATAGTAAGGTAAGGTATTTGTCAAAAAATCCTCACTATTTTTACTGCGTAATGCTACTTCTTTTAAATTGATTCGTGAAAGCGTGCTTCCTCCGCCTGCAATGGGTAGTGAATTATAGCAACTTACTACGCCATATCCTTGGTCATCAAAATCTTTTTTGATCATATTATTGTTTGCAATATGAGGTTTGCTTGTTTCACAAATATTTTCTATTGCGACTAATAATAGTGATTCTGGTGTAATGTCTTCATCATAGATAAAGGTTAAATTAGGTGCAACTTGTTTAAGCTCTCTATCTACACGTAAGATTACCCGACAGATAATATTATCAGTTGGGCCAATATTGGCATGCATAAACGCATCGGGCAAATTACGATCAAGCATGATCCAAAAACGCTTTAATCGTTGATAAATTTCATCTTCAGTAAGATTACCAACGTAAGGAAGTAAAATTTGATCTAAGCATCCTAAATAAACAGGCATACCCGTTACCGAAGGAACATGATGATAAGCAATAGTTAGCATATTTAGCGCATCATCAAAAGTCTTGGCAGGCTTAAGTTCAAGCCATTTTGAACCTTGTTGTAAGAATTTAGCATAATCAGGGAGCACATAGCGTGGTTTATATGGAGCGTGGCCCTCATACATGTCACAAATAACACGTTCATCTAAAGCTTTTTTGGTTTCACTATCAATATCAACATAAGGCAAATTATTTTCTGCTGCTAGTGCGAGCAAATTGGCTTTTTGTTTTGGTGACAAATTTGGGTCGGTCACGATTTGATAACAACTATTTTGAAATTCTGTCATGTCAATATTAACCTCGATACTAAAAAATATAGTTTAATGCTTATTTATTAACAATTTATTGTTTTTTAGCAATAAACTGATTTTGTTGATTATTAAGATGTTAATTGGTGATCAAGCTTATTTTGCAAAATTAAACATATAATTATTAATTTTATCACCCTCAACCTGATCACCATTTTTATTAAACCTTAAATGATAGTGATATTTTCTAAATCTGTGTAATAAATTAGTTATTGCGTAATGATTTTATAGATAAGCTGAGGCGCTTTTGCATTATCACTAATAATAATATTGTCATAAAGTTTTTGTTTGATCGCATCAATCTTATCAGTACTAGCATGGATAGTTAACAAAGCTTCACCTTCGGCAACTTTGTCACCAACTTTTTTATGTAACACGATTCCAACAGCTGGATCGATAATATCTTCTTTAGTTGCACGACCTGCACCTAATTGCATAGCAGCAATACCAATTTGATCAGCAATGATTCTTGAAACATAACCTGATTTAAGTGCAGGTAAAGCAATTTGATAAGGTGCACTAGCCAATTTTTCAGGGTGATCAACAACTGAGCTATCCCCACCTTGTGCTTCAATCAGTATTTTGAACTTCTCAACAGCTTTGCCATTTTTAATAACTTCTTGAAGTTTTGCTCTGGCTTCTTCTAATGTTTTGGCTTTATTAGCAAGTACAACCATTTGGCTACCTAACGTTAAAACTAATTCAGTTAAATCAGCAGGGCCATGACCTTTTAAGGTATCAATGGCTTCTTTTATTTCAAGTGCATTACCAATGGCATAACCAAGCGGTTGTGACATATCAGATATAATTGCCATGGTTCTACGGCCAATTTGGTTACCGATATTTACCATTTCGTGAGCTAATTTTTCAGAATCGGCCATATCTTTCATTAGCGCACCATCACCGGTTTTTACATCAAGGACAATAGCGTCAGCGCCGGCTGCTAACTTTTTACTCATAATTGAGCTTGCAATAAGCGCAATAGAGTTAACTGTTCCTGTAACGTCTCGTAAAGAATACAACTTTTTATCTGCAGGGGTTAAGTTGCCAGATTGACCAATAACGGCAAGCCCTTTATGATTAACTTGATTAATAAAATCTTGTTTACTTAATTCAATTTTAAATCCTGGAATTGATTCAAATTTATCGGTAGTGCCGCCAGTATGACCTAAGCCACGTCCAGACATTTTGGCAACAGGAACATCTAATGCGGCAACAAGCGGTGCAAGTACGAGTGTTGTAGTATCACCAACGCCTCCAGTTGAATGTTTATCAACTTTAATACCTTGGATTGAAGACAGATCAACCGTATCGCCCGAATACATCATTGCGCTAGTTAAATCAGCACACTCTTTTGATGTCATACCTTGATAGTAAATTGCCATTAATAAAGCACTAACTTGGTAATCGGGGATAGTTCCATTGGTATAATTAGTGATAAAAAATTGGATTTCATCAGTGGTTAATTCATTGCCGTCACGTTTTTTTTCTATAATATCTACAAATCTCATAATGATTCTCTCTTAAAATCAATAAATCAAGTTAGTGTGTTGCTATGTTCATACAATTATGACTGTTTAGTTTTTGTCGAAATAGTCGACGAAAAATTGGTTAGTATAAATAAACCTCATATCAGATTTACTATTTTTTATTTTGATCAAAAATAAACTAAAATTAATCAAGATCACTTGGTGAAAATGACCAAGGTAATAATTCTCCCACTGTTGTTTCTTGAATTTTCCCCTGCATATTGGTCAAAATAACAGGCATATCTTTAGCACAAAACTCACTAATCACTTGACGGCATGCGCCACAAGGTGAAATTGGCCCATCAGTATCTCCAATTACCACCAATTTTTTAAATTTTGTTTTACCTTCAGAAACCGCTTTAAAAATTGCTGTTCTCTCGGCGCAATTTGCTAGTCCATAAGATGCGTTTTCAATATTACAACCTAAAATTGCTTCATCATCTTCAGTAATTAGTACGGCACCAACCTGAAATTTAGAATAAGGTACATAAGCTTTAGAACGGGCTGTTTTGGCTAATTCAATTAGTTTTTCAATTTTCATATTAATAATCCTTCTTTCTTAATCACATTATTTTGTGGGTGTTTGTAGATTTATACGGTATACACCAAAACCTAAGGGGTCTTGTTCTAAAAATTTTATTGGGTAGAGTGAATTATTTTCAATATAGGTTTTTGCATCATCATTAAGGGAAGATTCAAAGCGAATATCCAAATCTTTATTACTAGTGATCGGAGCAATTTGCCAATTATTATCGACAGTAACATCTACTGTACCGTTCTTTTGGGTCATATTGGTGATATAAGCTGAAAGAATCACTCTTAAATCATCTGGTGAATTGAATTTGACATTTTTTTCGCCTGTCCCAGGGAATATACCTCCATAAGCACGATAATTATTGGTGGCAATTAAAAATGTTTGGTTAGGATCAATTGGTTTTTGTTGATAAGTAAGATTTTTAATTCTTTCTGATGAAGGATTAACTAGCTGACAATTTGCATCATAACGCGGTGGCTTTGTTACATCTATTTGATAATTTACCCCATCAATCGTATCAAAATTATAGGTTCTAAATTTGTCCCAATTAATCAAATATTGTATTTGGGATGAATGCGGATCAATTTGATTATAGACACCAGCGGAACATTCCAACCACTCTTTAACATCTTTACCTGTAATTTTCACAGCAGACAAAATATTAGGATAAAGGTAGATATCTGCTGCATTTCTAAACGACAAATTTCCTTTTTTGACATCAACAAAAGCACTTGGATCGTTTTTTCGTCCGCCAGCTTTAAACGGTGCAATAGCTGATAAAATAGGTAACCCATCCAGATCAGGATCGCCTTGAATAAATTGCTTAACATAATTGATCTGTGCGTCGTTAATAATTTGTAAGGCAGATGTATCTTCAACCAATGCTAGATAGCTCGTAATATCGGTTGAAACTTTACCTATTGGTTTACTAACAAATTCACGTGTTCCTTGGTGATCTTTACTTAAAACATCGACGATTTTTTGATCGGCTTTAACTAGTGCTTTTTTAGTTTTTACATCATAGATTGGTCTAGTTTCTGATTTACCTGAAATCACTTGCCAATTTGATTTATCGCCTTCAAGAACTAAGTCCACCACTCCCAAATGGCTCCCCCAATGTCCGGGCATTACAGCTGGGACATGATTAATATTGCCGGTATTAATATCTGTATTTGGCAATGATTTGAAATCTTCACTAGGAAATATGCCGTGAGAATGGCCAAACATAATTGCATTAATACCCTCTACTTGACTCAAGTAGTAAACCGAATTTTCAGCTAACGCCTTATAAGGCTCAGAGGAAACACCCGAATGGGGAATGGCAACAATGACATTAGCACCTTGTTTTTTCATTTCAGGCACCAACAGCTTAGCGGTTTCGGTGATATCTTTCACTATAACCTTACCATCAAGGTTAAGCTTGTCCCACTGCATAATTTGTGGTGGGACAAAACCAATATAGCCAATTTTAATAGTGTGCTTATTACCAGTTCTATCAACAACAGGAGTATCTAAAATAATATATTGTGTAAAAAATGGTTTCTTGGTTTTGGCATCATAAACATTAGCGTTAACATAAGGAAATTTAGCTCCAGCAAGGCTTTTTTGCAGAAATTCCAATCCAAAATTAAATTCGTGGTTACCAATATTACCCACAGTATAATTAAGCGTATTGAGTGCTTTATAGGCAGGATGAATATCGTCATCATCAAGGCCTTTATTTACGGCATAATCGGCCATTGGGCTACCTTGAATCAGATCTCCATTATCAACAAGAACACTATTTTTTACTTCGCTTCTTGCTTGATGAATTAAGTTAGCGGTTTTTACTAACCCGAAAGTATCAATAGACTGATCTTTAAAATAGTCATAGTTCATCATATTGCCATGCAAGTCGGTTGTTTCAATAATCCTTAAATCAACCGTTGCAGCGCTTGCCGTACCAGAAATAAATAGGGCTAAAAAGGTTAAAGGTAACTTAGTTTTTTTCATGCAATTTCTTATTTTTCTGACAGTTAAATTAGTTAATGGGTATGGTTAGTAATAAATTTTGATATTCTAAAAAGCGTTCAATAATTGCTGGATGATATCTTTTATTATTGATACAACTTTCTAATAACTGCTTGTCACTAGATGTAAAATAAGCAAGAATTTTCTTAATTAATTGGGTTTTAATTGAATTTTCAATAAATGCAGCTTGAATGCCGCATAGTGTGATATCAAGCAATTCTAATCGTGAAAATGCAAATATAGATTGAGCTATGTGATATTCTTTTTCTATATCGGTACCAAAAATCCCTGCATCATCGGTATTTAGTGTAATGCGCACACCTTGGTCATAAAGCTGCCTGATGGGATGCTGATAAATATCGCCATGCAGCTCATTAACTAAAATTCGATTGCTTGTTAAGGCAATTTCGAGGGTGATTTTTTTATCAATCAGTTCACGAATAAGTGTTTTGTCTTCAATAGCACGAATGCCGTGTCCAATTCTGTTTGCACCATGCTTAATGGCTTGAATAATACTTTGGGCTGAATCTATTTCGCCGGCGTGATACGATTTTTTTAGATTAAGCTCAGTAGCCAATTCATGAGCATCTTTAAAATCATCAAAATGACCTGCTTTTTCATTACCAGCGATATTAAAACCAGTAATAAATGGGTGAGGATTATTTTCAATGAATCGCAATGTATCGTAAACCACGTCCGCACCAAGATGCCTAACACCAATTACATGATATCGCACAGTAATATCATATTGCTTACGAACGTCAATAATTGCCTTATCCATCTGCTTTAGTGTTTGCTGAAATCTATCTTGATTCCAAACAACGTGTCCATCATGGGATTGTGTTGCACAGATATGAAAAGGGGATATAAACAGCTCGCAATAAATCAATCCTTGTTTAGCATTTCTATTAAGAAAATCGTAAGTAATTAAATAATAATCCTCTGGATTTTTTAGAAAGCTAGAAACAATATCATATGTTTTGATAAATTCTTCAAATTTAGATTCGTCATATGAATATCTACCATTTTTATACTCATTAGTATCATATTGATCGGGCTGGTAACATAAACTTTTAGGGAATGGAATATTGTTTTTTTGAGCTAATTGGTGAGCCATCACAGGGGTAATACTTCCTTCAATGTGCTCATGTAATATGACTTTAGGTATTATTTGATTGTTCATTTGGCATTTAATTTATTTAAATGAGCTAAGTGTGCTCTAGTAACAATGACATAAAAAGATCAAAATAGCATACTAACATTTTGAGTTATAAACTTAGTTAGTCTACCTTGATAAGGTACCTTTCTGCCATTTAATTTGCATTACTTATTTATTTTTTGTGCGACAAATCAAATTTTTAAAGTTAACTGATTGATAACCAAAAAGGCAACAACCTATATTGTTGCCTTTATATTGATAACATTAAATTTAACTTTTCACACAAATAAGCGATTAATTAATAGCTTGAGCTGTTTCTTTGTTTGAATGTTCGTTTTTAAAAATCAACATAAACACAATAGCTAAAACTAAAGCATAACCTGAAAAAACAAGCCAAACAGCATGCCAGTTTACGGTTTTCCCTGAAGTATAATAATCGACCACGAAACCACTAGCCATTGTTCCTAAATAAGCGCCGATTCCATTGGTCATCATCATAAATAACCCTTGTGCACTATTACGGATATCGGGTGAAACTGTTTTTTCAACATACATGGAGCCTGAAATGTTATAGAAGTCAAAGGCACAACCATAAACAATCATTGATAGAAGTAATAATACAAAACCGAAAGGAGAAGGATCGCCGTAAGCAAATAGTCCAAAGCGAGCAACCCAAGCAAATATACTAATTAACATAACATATTTAATACCAAGGCGCTTCATAAAAAACGGTACAAATAAAATAAATATCACTTCTGAAATTTGTGAAATAGAAAGTAATACAGCAGGGTATTGAATTGCTAAGCTATCTTTGAATTCTGGAATATCATCAAAACTATGCAAAAATGAATTACCGAAGGTATTGGTAATTTGTAAAATACCGCCTAAAAAAGCTGCAAATAGAAAAAAGATAACCATTTTAGGTTGTTTGAATAACACAAACGCATCTAACCCCAATGAGCTAATAAGTGATCTTTTTTTATCTGTGTTTTGTGATGTCGAAATAAATGGAAGTGTTAATGAATACAAACTTAGTAAAAGAGAACCCGCAGCGGCGATATAAAGTTGTGTATTGCTAGCTTCTAATTTCAAAAAGCTAACTATCCACATTGCAACGATGAAACCGATAGTACCATATATCCTAATTCCTGGAAACTGAGTGATAACATCAAGTCCTTGAGAGTTCAAACATGAATAAGAAATTGAATTTGAAATAGCGATGGTAGGCATAAAGGCTAAACAATGAATTAACATAACAATTGTCATCATTAACGGTGATGTAACAGATGCAGCAATAATTAGTGTTATAGCACCAATTAGGTGACAAAGAACATAAAGGCGATTGGCTGGTATCCATCTATCGGCAACAATACCGAGTAAACTTGGCATAATTAGTGAAGCAATTGCCATCGAACCATATACAGAAGCTACCTCAATACCAATAAAATTTAATTGATGCTCAAGATAATAATTTAAGGTGATTAACCAGCTTCCCCATATAAAAAATTGTAGAAAAAATATTGCTTTAAGTTGTATCTTGGTATTCATTTTGTTCCCTTATTAAATAAGATCTTTATAACCTATTACACATAAATATAAATAAAAAATTTGTATCACTATCAATATTGATAAGTTAAAAAAAATGGCAGTTATTCTGCCATTTTTAGTTTTAGTTTTGATTTAATAATACCGACTCTAGTGCAACGGTGATCATTTCTTTAAAGCCTAACTGTCTTTGCTCTGCAGACATGGCTTCGCCTTTTCGAATATGATCCGAAACCGTGCAAATGGCCAGTGCTTTTGCGCCGTATTGTGCGGCAACGCCATAAATGCCGGCAGCTTCCATTTCAACACCTAAAATATTGTATTTTTCCATAATATCGAACAGTTCAGGTTCAACACTGTAAAATAAATCGGCTGAAAAAAGATTGCCGACTTTTACATTTACACCTAATCTCTTCGCTGCATTAACAGCATTACAAGTCAGATCAAAATCAGCGATAGCTGCAAAATCATGATCTTTAAAACGAATTCGATTGACTTTTGAATCAGTACAAGCGCCTAACCCAACAATAACATCCCCCAAGTTGACATTTGGGCTAATTGCACCACACGAACCAATACGAATGATGTTTTCAACACCATAAAATTTAATTAATTCGGTTGCATAAATAGAGCAAGATGGAATGCCCATGCCATGTCCCATAACTGAGACTTTTTGCCCTTTGTAATAACCTGTAAAACCTAACATCGCTCTTACATTAGTGACTTCTTGCGCGTTTTCTAAAAATGTTTCTGCAATAAATTTTGCTCGTAGTGGATCACCGGGCATTAAAACGGTTTTTGCAAACGCATTATCAACGGCATTAATATGCGGGGTAGACATTAACTTCTCCTGATATTGGTTACTAAATTAGTATGAGTTAAATTACTTCTTTTTTATAAACGATTTACCGTAATTCATTGGCGATAAACCAAAATAGTCAGCAACGCTTTGCCCAATATCGGCAAATGTTTCTCTATGACCTAAAGATCCAACCGGTACGCTATTACCATAAACAAGCACGGGAATATGTTCACGTGTGTGATCTGTTCCTGCCCATGTAGGATCGCAACCATGATCGGCACTAATAATAAGCAGATCTCCGGGCTGAATTAGTGCTAACATTTCAGGTAGGCGACTATCAAAATATTCTAATGCGGCGGCATAACCCGAAACATCACGACGATGACCATAAGACGAGTCAAAGTCAACAAAATTGGTAAAGACAATAGTATTATCTTTAGCTTGTTTTATTTCCTCAAGTGAGGCATCAAAAAGTGCTTCAAGGCCAGTTGCTTTAATTTTTTTGGTGATGCCAACGTGTGCATAAATATCGGCGATTTTACCAACTGATACTACCGTGCCGTTTTTTTCATCAACTAATTTCTTAATCACTGTTGGTGCAGGTGGTTCAACAGCAAGATCATGACGATTACCTGTACGTACAAATTCGCCTGCTTTTTTTCCTACAAATGGCCTTGCAATAACACGGCCAATATTGTAATTGCCTTTATTTAGCTCATCGCGAGCAATTTCGCAAATTTCATAAAGCCTATCTAGGCCAAAAGTCTCTTCGTGGCAGGCAATTTGGAATACTGAATCAGCAGACGTGTAAAAAATAGGTTTATTAGAAGCCATATGCTCTTCACCAAGTTCATCAAGGATAATGGTTCCAGATGAATGGCAATTACCAAGATAACCAGGAAGTTTTGCGCGGGAAACAATTTTATCTAAAAGATCTTGAGGGAAGCTATTGGTGGTATTAGTAAAATAGCCCCAATCAAAAAGTACTGGCACGCCGGCTATTTCCCAATGCCCTGAAGGTGTATCTTTACCCGAGGAAATTTCGCTTGCATAACCATAAGAGCCAATGATATCACCTTCGGTTGCCATGCCTTTTGGATAATGTCCTGTCGATTCATATGCGGCTTCTATTAATCCTAATTTACCTAAATTAGGCAATTTCAGCACACCATTGCGTCCGCTTTCTGCTTTGCCTAATGCACAAGCTTCGGCAATATGTCCCAAAGTGTTAGCCCCTTCATCGCCATATTTTTTGGCATCTTCAGCACCGCCGATCCCAAACGAATCTAGGATCATAATAAAAACTCTTTTCATAATATCCTCTAACTGATAAACAATACTTAAATTGAGTACACTAAATATAATCAATCACAGCCAATCAAATACTGATGACTATTTTGGCGCTAACAATAAATCGGTCTAACAATAATTTATAAAACATGACTCGACTAGTTATAATACATAATAACAAAAAACAAAAAATATTTAAGCATTGCTTTATCAAATATTTGAATATTTGATTAATTAATGTAATGAATTTGATCTTACTCACACTTTTTATAAAAAATTCAAAAGCATTTATGACCAAATTAAGTTATTAAATAACATTAGTCATGTGCTAATATAGAAGCTAAATACAATAGGCTATAAACCATAAAAAATAATAGATAAAACCGATTTGCGCTTTGGTGTCTGCTTTCAAAAGAGTAAAGGTAGTGATTAATGAAACAAAAAATTCCTAATACATTTGGTTTAACTGTTTTTGCTAAAAAAGTTGTTATTGTCACGACAGTTGAACAATTACAACAAGTTTGGCAAGATAACATTGAAAATTATCCCATTATGATTATTGGCCAAGGCAGTAACACGCTATTTACATGTGATTTTGACGGTATTGTTATTGTTAATCGCATCAAAGGTATAACCATTACCGAAACTGAACAAACATGGCATTTAAAAGTTGGAGCTGGCGAAATTTGGCACGATGTCGTATCACAAACAATTGAAAAAAATATATCAGGGCTTGAAAACCTTGCTTTAATTCCTGGCTGTGTGGGTTCTGCGCCTATTCAAAATATTGGTGCTTATGGGGTTGAATTTCAAAAAGTAGCCGATTATGTAGAACTGCTCGAATTTGCCACAGGAAACATTATTACTGTCACAGATGGTCAATATGGTTACCGTGAAAGTGTCTTTAAAAAAACGTATTTGCAAGGTTATGCCGTTGTCAATGTGGGCATTAAATTACCCAAACAGTGGCAGCCAGTTTTAACTTATGGGGAATTGCGAAACTTTGATCCCAAAATTGTTACTGCAAAAATGATATTTGATAAAGTGTGTGAAATCCGCCGTAGCAAGTTACCCGATCCCAAAGTACTTGGCAATGGTGGTAGCTTTTTTAAAAACCCTGTGGTCGATAAAATTGTTGCTGATAAGCTACTTGAAATTTATCCAAACATGCCAATATATCCACAAGCCAATCATCAAACAAAATTAGCTGCAGGTTGGCTTATTGATCAGTGTGGTTTAAAAGGTTATCAGATAGGCGGAGCGGCTGTGCATCAACAACAAGCATTGGTTTTAGTTAATAAAAATCAAGCCACAGCGCAAGATGTGGTTGAACTAGCACGTTATATTAAAAAATGCGTAGCACAAAAATTCTTGGTGAATTTATCACCAGAAATCCGATTTATTGGCAATCAGGGCGAAATTAACGCAGACAGTTATTTATAATTAGCACCAAATTATAATTGCCCGCTAATCATAGCTCATAAATTATATGCGATAACATTATGAAACATTCGTACTCATTTCCTATTTTATTAACCAGTTTACTCTTTGTGACTATCTCGTTGTCGGCATTAAACACACAAGTACCATTGTGGTTGGTGCGTAATGAGTTTTCGCTTGGGCAAATTGGGCTTGTAGGATCAAGTTATTTTACAGGTAACTTGATTGGTACTATTTTTGCCAATTGGTTTATTAATAAATTCAATGCGCGTCACACTTATACCTATAGTTGTATTATTTTTGCAGTAGCAACAATTGGGCTAGGTTTTTCAATGAATTTTTATAGTTGGATAATGTGGCGATTTTTTATTGGTATTGCTTGCGCTGTAACGTGGGTGGTTATTGAAAGTTGTATATTGCTAACAGGTCCAGTTCGTACGCGTGGAAAAATGCTTGCAATATATCTAACCACTTACTATTTAGGCACGGTTTTAGGGCAAGCTTTGTTGCAGTATTTTCCACAAGATGTATTGTATTTTGGGTTAGTTATTACGTTACTGATGGGGCTTGCGATTTTATTTATTTTGCTCACCCATTATAAATTACCAAAAAGGAAAAAAAGCAGCTTTAACATCATGCCAATGATATTGAATAAGCCTTCTCGACTAGGCTTAACTGGTTGCGTAATTGCCGGTATGTTAATTGGATCATTATATTCGCTTTTACCAGCTTATTATTCACACTTAGGTTATAGTGATATTCAAGTGGCTAATTGGATGATATTACTGATTTTATCAGGCGTCATTGCACAAATGCCTGCCAATTGGTGTGCAGATAAATTTGGGCGGCAACGTGTATTATTAATTGAATCGTTACTAATGTTAATTGCATGTATTATGCTGATATTCAATTGGTTTGATGCGCTAGCCATTATCTTATTAGGTGCAACCATTTACACCATTTACCCAATATCTATGGCTTGGGCATGTTCGTGTGTTAAAAAACAAGATATCGTTGCCATGAATCAAGCCATGCTATTAACTAATACTTTAGGCAGTTTAATTGCACCGGCTGTGATCGCCTTTATTATGGATAAAATGAATAATGCTTATTTATTTGTCAGCTTTGCTATAATCTCGTTATACTTCATTATGCTGTTAATTAAAAAAAGAGGAACGGATGCGCAACCACAACAATCCACTTAAATTAATTGAAATGCTTGCAGATGGCCAATTCCATTCAGGGGAAGAATTGGCAACAATTTTTGGCATAACCCGTGCTGGCATCAATAAATACATTAAACAACTGCGTGAGTGGGGGCTAGAGTTATCATCTGTACAAGGCAAAGGTTATTGCTTGTCAGCTCCGCTTGATTTGCTAAGTAAAAACAAAATTGATCTACACTACCAATCCGATAGCCACTGTGAAATATTACCGATTATCGACTCGACTAACCAATATCTACTGGAACGAATTGGTCAATTAACATCGGGCGATTGTTGTGTTGCCGAATTTCAATCAAAAGCCAGAGGGCGAAGAGGGCGGAAATGGTTTTCACCTTTTGGTAGTAATTTATACTTTTCTATGTATTGGAAATTAGAACAAGGTGTGGCAGCAGCAATGGGGCTGAGCTTAGTGGTCGGTATTGTGCTTGCCGATACCTTACGTTCATTATCTGGCCAAGACATCAAAGTTAAATGGCCAAATGATCTATATCTTAACGATCAAAAACTAGCTGGTATTTTAGTTGAACTTGCAGGTAAAACTGGCGACTGTGCCCATGTTGTGATTGGTGTTGGCGTCAATTTAACCATGACAAACCCAGATACCAACATAGTTAACCAAAAATGGGCTAATTTAGGTAAAGTTGATCGAAATTTACTCGTTGCTCAAGTAGCCAAAACTTTAAAAAGTAAATTAATCGAGTTTGAACAACACGGTTTAGCGCCATTTATTAACGATTGGCACAGGCTTGATAACTTTGCTAATCGCCCTGTAAAGCTATTAATTGGCGATAATATTATTCGCGGAATAGCAAAAGGCATAAATGATCAAGGTGCCTTATTACTAGAACAAAATGGCAAAATTAATGCCCATATTGGTGGCGAAATATCACTAAGAATGGATAACTAATAACCCAAAATCATTAAAAGCTATTCCGCTTATCACAAGCGGAATAGGTAGATAAACTACTTTTTAAATTTCAAAACACGCAGAGCATTTGCTGTCACAATTGCCGTTGTACCTGAATCAGCTAACACGGCCAACCACAGCCCAGTAAAACCAAATAAACTGGTGATCAAAAATACTAATTTAACCCCTAACGCAATTGTAATATTTTGTTTAATATTATAAGAAGCAAAGCGTGTTAAACCAATTAGCTTAGGCAAACTTAACAAGCTATTTTGGGTTAGTGCGGCATCAGCGGCTTCTAGTGCAACATCAGTACCGCTCCCCATAGCAATACCTACGCTTGCGGCTTTCATAGCAGGAGAATCATTAATTCCATCGCCGACCATTGCAATAGCGGTTGTATTACGGATTTTTTCAATCTCTACTAATTTATCTGCTGGTAATAGTTCGGCTCGGTAATCGATGTTGAGCTGTTTTGCTATCTGTTTTGCTGCACGTTCATTATCCCCTGTAAGCATTAGGGTTTTTAAACCAAATTGATGTAATTGATTGATTGCTGTTATGGCATCAGCACGGAGCACATCTTGTAAAGCGATAATCCCCAATAATTTTTGGTCAGTTACTACTGCTTGGTTAGTTACTACTACAATGACCGTTTTCCCTGCGCTTTCTAGTTGACTAATTATTTTTACCTGTTCATCGGTTAATTGCATCGAAATAGTTGATATTTTATTGGGTGAGACAATATAAAAAATTTGCTGATTTATTTCACCTTGTATTCCAACGCCTGCTATTGTTTTACGATTATTGGCTTCGACAAACGGAATTTGGTTTTGCTTAACATAATCAACAATAGCTTTAGCTAAAGGATGATGTGAACCACTTTCTATTGCTGCCACAATGGCAAGTAACGCTTCTGTTGAGATTGCATTTTGGTTAATAATATCGGTAATCTGTGGTTTACCTTCAGTTAATGTACCTGTCTTATCAAACGCAATTAATTTCACTAAGCCAATATGCTCTAACGCTGCGCCTCCCTTAATTAACACGCCTTGCTTTGCTGCATTAGACAATGCTGAGGTTATCACCGCAGGGGTTGATATCACTAGTGCGCAAGGGCAACCAATTAATAACAATGTCAAACCACGATAAAACCAAGTATACCAATCAGCATTGAACAACAAAGGTGGCGCAACAATCACTAACAGAGCAAATAAAGCGATTGCTGGTGTATAATAACGACTAAATTTATCAATAAATCGTTCAATAGGTGCTTTACGCTCCTCGGCATCTTCAATCAACTGTAAAATACGATCAACGGCATTTTGCCCAACTTCAGAAACTACTTTAAGTTCAATGGTATTATCGACCACGAGCGATCCTGCCAAAATTTTATCACCTGAAAGGTAATTTACGGGGATCGACTCGCCTGTTAAAGCGCTTTCATCAATATTGGCTTGCTCGCTTATTAAAATTACATCAGCAGGCAAACGTCCTCCTGCTGAAATTTCGATAATATCACCCGGTTTCAAACTACGGCTAGCAATGGTTTTTCGTTTACCGTCAATAATTATTACTGTTTCTTCAGGCATTAGCTTGGCAAGTGACGAGATTCCCTGTCTAGCCTTACTTGTTGCCACACCTTCTAGCATTTCGCCAATCATAAATAAAAATATAACCATGGTTGCTTCTTCGGCGGCACCAATAAATAAAGCACCAATAGCCGAAATACTCATTAACGACTCGATAGCAAAAGGGGTGCCACTACGCGCTAAAATTAACGCCTCTTTTAAAATTGGAATTAACCCAATAATGGCCGTTACCATAAAAGCATATTCGCCTGCTGTTTTATTTAACAACAACAGCAGATAACTCACTACAATCAAGCCACCTAACACCGCTAAAGGAATAAGCGCCTTTTTATCAAAACCATGAGTATGCTCATGATGAGTATGTTCAGAAGTAGATTCAAAAATAGGGGTATAACCTAACTCGGTGATTTTATCTTCAATCAATTTAATGGTTTTTTCATTCTTTTGCGGAACCAAAACCACTAATTTTTGGGTAGAAAAGATAATTTTAGTTTGGCCAATATTCGGCAACGTTTTTAGTCCGTTTTCAATTTTTTGTGCACAGTGCGCACAATCCATGCCTTTTATTTTCCATATTAATTTAGTTTGTGAGCTTTGCCTGTCTGGAGCATCGGGGGAATCATCACACTGATTTTTTTTTGCTGCTGTATGGCAATCACCGGTATGGCAATCTCCACCACAGCTAGGGATTGAGTCTTGATGACAACTTAGATCATGAGATAAATGTGCATGATTATGCGCCATATTTTTACAGTCACAATGACAACCTTTATCTTCATGATGGTGATCATGATTCACAGATTTGTTATTGTATAACATAACATTACCTTGATATAGGGATGATTTTGATTGTACGCTAAAAAACGGAAAAAGAAATCATTTTTGTTTATTGCATGGCGAAAAAATAAAATCAGTAATAGTAAAAAATAAGAGGAAAACAAAACCAATCTAGCTTTATAAACAACATATATTAAAAACAATTGATTTTACTAGTTTTTTATTTAATTATCGTTTTAATACGCAATTACCATTTTAAAGTTTTTCATAAAACTTAATTAGTAACCCCCTTAATAAAACTAAAAAAATCTTAAAAAAATTTTCAAAAAAGCTAGTCAAATAGTTTTCAAACGATTACAATTAAAAACAGAATAGGTTATTTAATAACCAGAAAATTATAAAATATCAAATAAAAAAGATATTACTTGACAAGGAAGATGTGATGCAGTACCATGTAAAGCACCAAGCACCAAGCACCAACACTGGCAAACCTATGCCTTAAGCTTATCAAATAACGCCATTAGGCCTGTTTTTAGATTTTTCTCGCTTATATCCTCGATATTATCGCTTAAATTATCACTAAAATCATTTTCAAAAATTGTATTACTGGCACTGCCGTTATTGTCATATTCGTGGCAATTGCAGGCAGCAAATGGTAACAATAATCAAGTTAAGCGTAGTGATGCAATTATTTTAAATTCAAGAGCAGTTATTAACTATGCAAGACCAGAGTTGTTTTATGGACAAAGTGATTGGTTTGCTGGTCCGGCTGACATATGGAATCCGAATAAGGGATTTTTAATTCAATCGAACAATCCTGTATCATATAGTAAAAATTTCCCAACAACGGGTGCTAATGGGTTATCCTTTGATTTACTGATAGAGGGAGATGTAGATGGATTGATATGGGATCCTGTCACGCATGAAGGTATAACAGCTACAGCGACAAGAACAGTGGCTTATCCACGGTCTAACTCTAACTGGTGGTGGTTACCTCCTGAAGAGGATGGAAAAATTGTAATACGTGTTAAGTTAACCGGCCCAGAGGCAAAAACTCAATGGGAAAATGACAATCCTAGACCAATTCGAGTGCCAAAATTACCTCAGACATTTGAATTAGTGGGTAGAGATAGTTTAGGTAACCATGTAATTAAATATGGATTTGTTTTGCAGAAGTGGTTTGTTAATCGAGGCAATATATATGATTTTAGTCCTAATCAAATGTCTTGGTGTAACAGTCTAGGCTATCGTTTGTCGCAGGTAAAGGACTTGACTAACCATGCATGTAATAGAAAAAATAGTTTTGTCTTCAACTGCAGTGATGGAGTAGATGGTGCTAAACCAGCATCATCAAATGATAATGGTTATCAGCGACAAATAGGTGCAGGTTTGTTCACTGAGTGGGGCGAGATAGATTTTTATAGAGATGGAGGTTTTAAATACAACCCCTATACCACAAGTGAAATCTATCATAGTCCTGGTACTGCTCGAGACGGTGCTTATTACATTGTTTACTCGGACTTTGGCAGTGTTCATGTCCCCTTTAACAACGGAAACAATGCAACTCCTGCAGTTTGCGTCACCCCTTAGTTTTTAGTTATTAATCTTTAAGTTATAAAAAGACTGCCAAGCAATAAAAAACAGCAGCCCCACATCAAGTGGGGCTGTTTATTTGTCTATTTTACTGGTTATTTTTGTAAAAAATATTCAGGAGTCTATACCGCTTTAAATCCATAACAAATTGATTTAACTAGAAAAGTAAAAAGCGCCAACAACACCGCAAGG
>NZ_FMBA01000057.1 GCF_900094935.1 Gilliamella intestini | reverse complement strand
GCTTCAGCTTCTTTTAAAATAGCGACGATTTGATGTTCAGTCATTTTTTTCATAATTAAATACCCTTTACTTTTATCATAGAGAATTTTCTACTTTTTGCTGTACTATTTTAGGGGAGAGTTACATTAGTAAAACACTATCAATCTTCAACCAACAATACTCAACAGCGTCTTCTAACATCACAAAATCGGCAATATCGTATAGTGTTTTTGCTGTTTGATAGAACACATAATTGTGCTCGTCGTCGCTGTTGATAATGTAGCACTCGCCCGCGATTTCATTTTCGAAATCTTCGGGTGTCATACGTATGTAAATTGGTAGTGTGTAGTTTATTGTTATCATGATAAGCGAAAAGTGTATTTATTTGGGGTATTTTATATTGATTGTATTTTGATGTGAAATTATAGAGAGCAGATCACAAGAATGTTTGTGACATATTTGTGCCGTAGATAATGTAAAATAAACTAAAAAATAGTGAATAAATACACAGCTATCGGTTTGGATAACCTATTATCTTTTTGATTTATAATAAATTAAAAGCATACTATAAAATAATACATGTCACTCTTAATCAATTGGTCGCGGGTTCGATCCCCTCACAACCCACCATTCCTCTTATTTTGGACTATATCCGGTCATAAAAAATCATATAAAACATAGGTTTTAGCGAAGGAATCACTTTTCATTAATTTGTGCTAAAGTGAGTATACATTTGTATATGTTTTGTATACGAATATAATCTTGATATGATTCTGCATAAAAATATACAAATTTTGGGGAGTAAGTTGGCTAGTAATAAACTAACTTATGATACGGTAAAAGTATTGTCTCTATTTTTATCAGAGAAAATAGAACTAGAAAGTAGTTTTATCTAGTTAGAAAGATAGGTACATCAATAAGTAAGGAATTATATAAAACTAAAAAGGTACTACTCAGTGCTTTATTTTAGGTATAATAATGGTTGTTATATAGAAATGGCGGATATGTTTCGGTATATGGCATTGTTTTTATTTATAGATAATTAATAATTTATTTTTAAATTAAAAGCCTAAACTATTATAAAGATTCTCTTTTTCAAGCGTTAATAGCTATCTATCTTTACCTTTCGATCATAATTAATGATATCAAAATAAGGCAATAAAATATTGTTTTATCTATTAACGTTTTACAGTTAATTAGAGATTAATTGTTCTAAAATTTCAATATTAATTTTAGGCAGCCAGTTTTTTATTTAATTATTATAGGTATTAAGATGAACTCATATTTATTACTTTTTTTTGCAATTATTTGTGAAGTTATTGCAACTTCATCATTGAAACTATCTGATGGATTTACCAACCTTATCTATTCCATCATTACCATTGTAGGTTATAGTGCTTCGTTTTATTTACTTTCATTAGCATTAAAAACCATTCCCGTAGGTATTGCTTATGCTATCTGGTCTGGAATTGGAATTGTGTTAATAAGCTTAATTGCATGGATCTTCCTAAAACAAACTTTGGATCTAGCAGCATTAATTGGTATGGGGTTTATTATGTTTGGTGTTGTGATTATTAATTTATTTTCGAAAGTATCAGGACATTGATTAATAGCGTCACCTACATGTTAATCTTACAGGCGTAATTTTAAAATTTAATAATTCCATTTTTTATATCTGTTATTAACAACCGAAATAGTAGTAATCTTAGTTAATCCACACTATTGTCTTTTAATTGACTTAAAAATATTGATCTAATCGATTTGAGATTTCTTTTTTAATTATTACAATAGTCAAAAAAACCACTCGGTAGAGTGTTAATTTTATTTGATTTTTATTTTTATATCGCTGTTGGTGTCATTTGACTTTAAAAAGTGAGAGCGTTATATCTCTTTCATTTAATTTCTATAATTAATTATTTTGTTCCTAGCTTGTAAAATTGTATTATTTTTATTGTCCTTTAAAAAAGAGGGAGAGAATATTTAATCCGTATAATAATTAGTTTTTTCAAATCTACTAATAAATTGTTTTTTAACCCATAATGCTATCATTCTTTTTTTCTTATCTTTTTTAAAAAGTTTTTTTCTATACTCTGAACGTTGCTTGATTAGTGGTGTTCTCTCCGCTTGTATTGATGAATTTAAAAGGTTCTTGTCGTTGGTACTTATAAGACAAGGCAATGTTGCATATAATTTGACCCCAGTACATGCTTTAATTATTTTAAACATATCTGCTTCATAACGAATAGGAAATAAAAATTTAATTAACTTTTTTGCTGCTTCATTGGTTATAATATAGCCATTAGCTCTAACTGCTTTTGTTACTTCAAAAAGTTCAAAATTATCTAGGTTAAATTTTTTGTTAACGAGATAGTGAAAATCGGCAGTCAGCAAGAAAATACCTTTTTTAGTATTTTTAGTTTTAAAACTATTTAAAAAATCAGGTAATTTATTATCTAATACAGCATCATCCTCAAGAATTAAAGCATAAGGTAAATTATCTTGTATGATTTTTTTATATATATTTATATGACTTAGTGCACAGCCTATTTCGGCTTTAGTTAGAAAGTTATTGGGATAATCGTAGACTGTGTTATGAATAAATGAGTCAGATAAGCTATTACCATCCACAGCATTGTAAAGTTCAAAGTTTAGTTTTAATTTCTCACATTCATTTTTTATCTTTTCTCTCTTTTTAGATTCTTTTTCCAAATTTATTATAAAAATTTTCATTTTATTTATTTTCCTTATAATTATTTTTAAAGTATATCATGTGAATTAGAACATAAAAATTTATAAATAACTTATTAAAAAATAATCTACAAAAATAAGTGACTTATGTATATACTCTTTATCAATTTAATTAGCTTTATCATAGTATAAGTTAGTTACAACTAATTTGGTTATTAGTATTAATTTTCAGCAATATTTTTAAGGATCATTTGGTATGATTTTAGGTAATATTAATCATTTAGGGTTAGTTCCTTATTTACCCGAAAAAATTAAACAATCAATTGAATATATTAAAGATAATGTCAATAATAATACGCCTGTTGGGCGTTACGATATTGATGGTGATAATATGTTTTTTATGGTATCTGATAGTACATCGCGACATATTCACGATGCTAATCCGGAATATCACGAAAAATATATTGACGTTCAGATTGTTTTAGTTGGGCAAGAGGGTATGGCAGTAAACACGTTACCGCCATATACAAAAGTGTTAGATAATAAATTAGCAGAAAATGATATTGCTTTTATTGAAACACCAAAAGAAGAAACCTTGTTGATATTACACCCAAATGATTTTATCGTGTTTTTACCTAATGAAGTGCATAAACCGCTTTGTGCAATTGATAATAAGATCGAAACAGTTCGAAAAGTTGTGATAAAAATTGCGTTAGATTATTTATAAAAAGATTAAGGATGATAGGTATATTATGACTACAAAAATAGCTGTTATTGGCGAATGTATGATTGAATTGTCGATGAAACAAGATTCGACTACACGTGGTTTTGGTGGTGATACGCTTAATACATCGGTTTATTTGTCTCGTTTACTAAAAGATAATGATTTTTCAATACATTATGTAACTGGGCTTGGTATCGATCCTTTTAGTCAAGAGATGTTAGATAGCTGGCAAAAAGAAAATATTCAAACTGATTTAGTGCAAAAAATGTCAGATAAGATGCCGGGCCTTTATTCTATCGTGACCGATGAGAAAGGTGAGCGTTCTTTTTATTATTGGCGTAATGATGCGGCTGCTAAATTTTGGTTAAAAACAGCAGACACAGATAAAATAACGCAGCAAATTGCATTGTGTGATTATGTGTATTTAAGTGGTATTAGTATTGCGATTTTAGATGCTGAAAGTATCCTTAAATTATTAGATCTTTTAAAATGTGTTAAAGCTAATGGTGGTAAAGTTATTTTTGATAATAATTTTCGTCCACGTTTATGGAGTAGTCTTGATTTGGCTCGTAGTGTTTATGCTGATATTCTTGGTTTTACAGATATTGCATTTTTAACATTAGATGACGAAGATTTATTATGGGGTAAGCTACCTTATGAGCAAGTTATTGAGCGTACAAAACAATTTGGCGTAACTGAAATTGTTATTAAACGTGGCAGTGATAGCTGTATTATCGATTCTGTTGATGGTCGTTTTGAAGTTCCTGCTAATAAAATCGCTAAAGATAAAGTGATTGATACTACAGCCGCTGGTGATTCATTTAGTGCAGGTTATCTTGGGGCTCGTTTAAGTGGAAGGAATCCTTCTCAGTCAGCATTACAGGGGCACTTGGTGGCTGGCACGGTTATACAATATCGCGGCGCAATTATTCCAGTTGATGCGACCCCAAAATTGATATACTAAATTAAATCAACGAATGACGGTCATTAATGACCGTTTTTTCTGCTGTAAAGATAAATATTTTTAATTTATTTTTTGTCAAAAAGTTTCAGGTAACACAGTGTTTTAGTATAAAATTAGCCAAGTAGTATATTCAGCTATATAGTTGTATATTTAATCAAATATTACTGGTATAATATACAGTTAATTTTCTATCCATTTTGTTTAAAAACACAACAAAGAAGAGATCTATGTCAATCAAAGATATCGATATTCGTGGTGCGAGAACGCACAATCTAAAAAACATTAATGTAACTATTCCAAGAGATAAATTAGTTGTTATTACAGGTCTTTCTGGATCAGGTAAATCTTCGTTAGCATTTGATACTTTATATGCCGAAGGGCAACGACGCTATGTTGAATCGTTGTCGGCGTATGCTCGTCAGTTTTTATCATTGATGGAAAAACCTGATGTAGATCATATTGAAGGATTATCACCTGCAATTTCGATCGAGCAAAAATCAACTTCGCATAACCCTCGTTCGACAGTTGGGACTATCACTGAAATTTATGATTACTTACGTTTGCTTTTTGCTCGAATTGGAGAACCTCGTTGTCCAAATCATCATTTACCGTTAGCTGCTCAAACGATATCGCAGATGGTCGATAGTATCATGGCGTTACCGACTGACAACCGTTATATGCTACTTGCCCCTGTGGTTACTGAACGTAAAGGGGAGTTTGTTAAATTGTTCGAGCAACTTGCTGCTAGTGGTTATATTCGGGTACGAGTGGATGGCGATGTATATGATCTTTCTGATCCCCCAATTCTTGAATTGCAAAAAAAGCATACCATTGAGGTTGTTGTTGATCGTTTTCGTATTCGTGACGACTTAAAACTTCGTTTAGCAGAGTCGATTGAAACAGTTCTTTCGATCACTAATGGTATTGTTAAAGTAGCCAATTTGGATGATCCACAAGCTGAAGAATATTTGTTTTCGGCTAATTTTGCCTGTCCTATTTGTGGTTACAGTATTTCTGAATTAGAGCCGAGATTATTCTCGTTCAATAATCCCGCTGGTGCGTGCCCAGAGTGTGATGGCTTGGGTGTGCAACAATATTTTGATCAAAAACGTATTGTACAGATGCCAGAAGTTTCATTAGCTGCTGGTGCGATTAAAGGTTGGGATCGTCGCAATTTTTACTATTTCCAGATGCTAAAATCATTAGCGGATCATTATAAGTTTGACATTGATAAACCATATGAAAAATTACCTGAAAAAATAAAAGATATTTTATTAAATGGTTCAGGTAAGACCGAAATTCAGTTTGTTTATTCAAACGATCGTGGTGATGTGGTTAAGCGTAAACATCCGTTTGAAGGGATTATTAATAATTTAGCTCGTCGGTATAAAGAAACTGAATCACAAACTATCCGTGAAGAGCTAGCAAAATATATTAGCCATCGACCTTGTCCTTGTTGTGGTGGTTCTAGGTTATGTACGGCAGCAAGAAATGTGTTTATTAATGATACAAATTTACCAACAATTAGTGATTTAAGTACGCAACAAGCCAAGGATTTTTTTGATAAATTGACATTGACAGGGCAACGAGCTCAAATTGCAGAAAAAATCTTGAAAGAGATCAACGATCGTTTACAATTTTTGATTAACGTTGGACTTAACTATTTAACGCTTTCAAGATCCGCTGAAACATTATCAGGTGGTGAAGCACAACGTATTCGATTAGCAAGCCAAATTGGTGCAGGGCTTGTTGGCGTGATGTATGTGCTTGATGAACCTTCTATTGGTTTACATCAGCGAGATAATACTCGTTTGATTGACACTTTAACGCATTTACGTGATTTAGGTAATACTGTTATAGTCGTTGAACATGATGAAGAAGCTATTATGGCTGCTGATTATGTGATTGATATTGGTCCAGGGGCAGGGGTTCATGGTGGTGAAGTTGTTGCTCAGGGAACACCCAAACAAATAATGGCATGTAAAACATCTTTAACAGGAAAATATTTATCTGGTAAAGAAAAAATTGAAATACCGACTATTCGCACCAAAGTCGATAAGAAAAAAATGTTATCTCTTATTGGTGCAACCGGCAATAATCTTAAAGATGTTACATTAAATATTCCAGTTGGCTTATTTACATGTATTACTGGTGTATCGGGCTCAGGAAAATCAACCTTAATTAATGATACCTTATATCCCCTTGCCCAAAACGAACTCAATGGTGCAGAAAAAACTGAAATAGCACCATATAAAGCAATCAAAGGACTTAACCATTTTGATAAAGTAATTGCGATTGACCAAAGCCCAATTGGACGTACGCCACGTTCTAATCCAGCAACTTATACAGGATTTTTTACTTCTATCCGTGAACTTTATGCTGGTGTACCGGAATCTCGAGCTCGAGGCTACAATCCAGGGCGCTTTAGTTTTAATGTTAAAGGAGGACGCTGTGAAGCCTGTCAAGGTGATGGTTTAATCAAAGTTGAAATGCACTTTTTGCCTGATATTTATGTTCCTTGTGATCAGTGTCATGGTGCCCGTTATAACCGTGAGACCTTAGAGATCAAATATAAAGGAAAATCTATTAACGAAATTTTAAATATGACAGTTGAAGAAGGTCGCGAGTTTTTCGATGCCGTGCCAATGATAGCACGCAAACTGCAAACATTGATTGATGTTGGGCTTTCTTATATTACTATTGGACAGTCAGCAACAACATTATCGGGTGGTGAAGCGCAACGAGTAAAACTCGCAAAAGAATTATCTAAGCGAGATACTGGTCGCACTTTGTATATCTTAGATGAACCAACAACTGGGCTACATTTTGCTGATGTGAAACAATTACTAACGCAATTACATTCATTACGAGATAAAGGCAATACTATCGTTGTTATCGAGCATAATTTGGATGTAGTTAAAACAGCAGACTGGATTGTGGACTTAGGACCAGAAGGTGGTAATGGTGGGGGAGAAATTATTGCCGAAGGGACGCCAGAAGAGGTTGCGAAATCTAAACATTCCTTCACTGGAAAATATTTAAAACCGTTATTGGAAAAACAAAAAGTAGTTTAGGATTATTAATTAGCATATAAAGAACGGGCGAGGAGCAATGCCCAGTCTTTTTATATGCTTTAATTTATATTATAGTTAGATAAGTACTGAAAATAGACAGAAACTGAATTTATAACGAGTTTGGTAAGATTCTTAAGTGTAATTATCAGCATGGTTTGGTTGATGAAAGGGGTTGTATTTTGACATTGCTAATTGTATTGATGATCATAGTCGCCTATATTTTGGGCTCGCTTTCTGGTGCAATGATCATTAGTCGCATCATGCATTTACCTAATCCTTCAGAACATGGATCTCACAATCCTGGAGCAACCAATATTTTACGACTCAATGGCAAATTACCAGCCATTTTTGTTTTAATCTTTGATATGTTAAAAGGTACAATTCCTGTTTATATTTCATATCGGCTTGGTATTACACCTTTCTTTTTAGGTATTATTGGTATTTTTGCTTGTTTAGGACATATTTTCCCCTGTTTTTTTCATTTTCGTGGAGGAAAAGGAGTTGCAACTGCGTTAGGTATGATGGCTCCAATTGGGTTTGATTTTACAGTTTGCTTTATTTTAACTTGGTTACTTACTTTACTAATAACAGGATATTCTTCGGTAGCTGCAATTATTGGTTTTCTTATGGCACCATTTTATGTTTGGTTATTCAAACCTGAGCTTACTTTACCGGTTGCAATGCTTTCGTGTTTGATTATTCTTCGCCATAATAATAACATTATGCGCCTTTTTAAAGGTGAAGAACCAAAAAGTTATCATCGTAGCAAGAACAAAAGATAGCCTAAAAATTTATACATAATAATGTTATATATTTTAATATATCTTTTATAAAATAGATTGTACGTTATAAAGCATCCTACCTACTTATTTTATGTAATCTTTTTGATTTTATCGTTAGTTAATTAAATAATAGAATAATTCTTGTTTGATAGATTTTTTAAAAAAGGTATTATTATCTTAAAACTCAAATATGTGGAAACCAAATAATTCATGCAAATAAGCCCATTATTAGAATCACTTATGGAAGCATTGCGTTGTTTACCGGGCGTTGGTCCAAAATCGGCGCAACGAATGGCCTTTCATTTATTACAACGAAATCGACAAGGTGGCATTAAATTAGCTCATGATCTACATGAAGCAATGATAAATATCGGCCATTGCAAGGAATGCCGAACTTTTACCGAACAAGAAACCTGTACTATTTGCGCCAATACTCGTCGTCAAAGTAGTAAGCAGCTTTGTGTGGTTGAAACTCCAGCAGATATAGTGGCCATTGAACAAACTGGGCAGTATAGTGGTCGCTATTTTGTATTATTAGGGCATTTATCACCTTTAGATGGTATTGGTCCTAGTGATATAGGTCTTGATTTATTGAAAAAAAAACTATCCTCGGAATCGATCAGCGAAGTTATTTTAGCCACTAATCCCACCGTCGAAGGTGATGCAACAGCTAATTATATTGCGCAAATGTGTGCTGAGTTTAATGTAACAGCAACAAGAATAGCTCATGGTGTTCCAGTTGGTGGTGAACTCGAAATGGTAGATGGTACCACCTTATCGCATTCGTTTGTTGGTCGTCAAAAAATTGAATTATAATTTTATTGAAGTTTTAGTACTTAGCCGTCTTTATAGCTAAGATCAGAAATGAAAAGAGGTATTATATGAAGTATAAAGCCGTAGCCTTTGATATGGATGGTACGTTGTTAGGCAGCAATCGTTTAATTTTACCAGAAACAATAGCGGTCATTGAAAAAATTACTGCTAAAGGAGTGAAAGTTATTTTAGTTTCAGGGCGGCATCATTCCGTAATTTATCCTTATTATTATCAACTCAAATTATCAACCCCCGCAATTTGTTGTAATGGATCTTATCTCTATGATTTTGAGAAACAAAACGCTTTTTCCGCTAAACCAATGACGAAAGATCAGGCTCGAATGCTACTAAATCTTGTCAATCAATATGGTATTCATACATTAATTTATACTGATAAAATGATGACTTATGAATTGTTAGATGATCATCTAGAAAGCTTTTTTAAGTGGGTTAAATCATTGCCTGAGTTTTTGCAACCTGAAATTAAAAAAGTGGATGATTTTGAAAAAGTTATTGAGCAATCTGACGCTATTTTTAAATTTGCAACAAGTAGTCATAATATACCTGCTTTACAACAATTTTCAAATGCAGTTGATTCCTTAGGTGTGTTCTCGTGTGAATGGTCTTGGTCAAATCGAGCAGATGTTGCGGTTAAAGATAATACTAAAGGAAATGGTTTAACGCATTGGGCAGAGCATGAAAATATTGATTTAAGCGAAATAGTCGCTTTTGGTGATAGTTATAATGACATAAGTATGTTATCTATTGCAGGATTAGGGATTGCGATGGGTAATGCTGATGATGAAGTGAAAGCCAAAGCAAATTATGCCATTGGCGATAATAATGGCCCTAGTATAGCTAAAGAGCTTGAAGAACTCTTTTTATAATTGATATATTTAATAAATATTCTATGTTTGAAATTCTTTATCAAGATGATGACTTAATTGCCATTAACAAACCATCTGGTTGGCTTGTGCATCGCAGTTGGTTAGATAAAAATGAAACCGTTGTTGTGATGCAAACATTGCGTGATCAAATCGGTCAACATGTCTTCCCTATACATAGGCTAGATAGACCAACGTCAGGTGTTTTACTGTTTGCCCTTTCTAGTGATGTTGCAAGAATGATGTCAGAGCAATTTGCGACAAAAAAAATTGAAAAAACGTATCATGCAATAGTGCGTGGTTATCTTGAAGGGGAATCTGTGATTGATTACCCTTTAGTTGAAGAACTAGATAGAATCGCAGATAAATTTTCTAATAAGAACAAACCAGAACAAGATGCAGTCACATTTTACAAATCTATTAGCAAAATCGAAGTTCCAATTAAAGTTGGTAAGTTTGATACTGCAAGATACAGTTTTATAGAATTAAAACCACAAACAGGGCGTAAGCATCAATTACGTCGTCATATGAAACATATCTTTCATCCGATATTGGGCGATAGTAAGCATGGTGATTTACATCAAAATCGTGCATTTGTGGCTTATTTTAATATCAAACGACTAATGTTACATGCCAGTAAACTAGAAATTACCCATCCCATCGACAATAAAATAATAACGATTGAAGCTAAATTAGACCAAAATTGGCAAGATATTCTTATCAATTTTAAATAAGAATTATGGCAACTTTATTATAAATAAAATAATTGTTACTAATTTGGCTAAACGCTTTATGGTTGTCCGACTATTTAAAACATGCTAAACAAAACCCGATTAGAGTTTTCCCTTTAAGCAGTAAGAATAAACGTTATAAAACGATTAGCTGAGTATTAATATCTGTTTAAACTTGAAAAGTCCATTGAAAATAAATTAAGGCGACAAGCTAAAGGCGATAACAAAACTTATCTAAGCGAAATGCGACAGGCTGATACCTAAAGTTTGCCGTTACTTAAAAATCAAACCAAGCAACAAACCAAAGAATATTTACCTGTTTGTATCTATTTGATTTTTATGCTTTTTATACATAAACGTAGTACACTCCTGAAACTTTTTCACAAAAGTTATAATATATTGATTTTTTTAGATAAACTGTGCGATAACCGGTATATCAAGCAAAAATCACCTTCCCATAAACCAGTGGAAAAGCCGAAAATGTGATACCAACTTTGAATTGAGATGCGGCATAATCAGCCAATATTTAGCGATTCAAAAGAGTGAAAACAAAAGCTTAAACGTTTGATTAATTTTATTATACCGTTAAACCACATAAAGCGATTTCAGGGAAAACGCCTTATGATTTTTAGAGGATTATTTTAATCATGAAGTATAAACAACTCGGCGTTTTTCTACAAATATCTTTAAATTTACTAAAACTTTACATTTTAAAAACTTTGATTAAAATACTACAAACACTAATAACATATTTTTTTATTTATAAAAAATCATAGATAATTGATCATTATCATAAAATTATTTTTTTATTAATAATAATTTGGACTGTTAAGAAAGGTTGATTATAAAAGTAAGGGATAAAATTATGGAATCATCTTTGAATCATTATCAATTCTCGCAAAAATTTAATTTAGCATTAACAATTGTGTTCACGCTTATTGGTATTATTGCTGCAATTGTACTAGGTATTATATATTCGATTATATCTTCATATTCACCATTGATTATTATTGACGCTGCTTTAGTAATCGGTATGGCTTATATCTTAACGTTTATCTCTAGTAAATTTACTAAATTGGCCAAAATTCGTAATGTAAAAGTCAACTTTTTGATGACGTTTTTTCTCTGCTTATTTGCTTATTATTCTAGTATTGTAACTTTTGAAACCATTATCTTAGGAATGGATTATTTTAACTCTTCACTATTTTTTTCACCTTGGAAAGTGGTTGATATTATGATGAATGATATCATTCCTTACCGTGAAATAACTATTACTAAAGGTAAAATGTCACGAGGGCAGATATCTGGAATTTTTCTTATAATCCTTTATTTAATTGAGATGGCTATCTTTTTTATTCCTGCTTTCTTTGCGTTATGTATAAATGATTATTTTTGTGAAAATTGTCAAACTTGGTATTCTAAATCGACGTTGAGCTCATTTAGTGACTCTACATTAGAGTCTCAAATCCTTAACAATCAACAAGGTAATTATGCAGATGTATTGAGTAATATTGTTTTTTATAAAAATGAGGATGATCTTATCAATAATGTAGATCCAAATATAGAACAACAAGATGCATTATTCTATTTTTATTGCCAATGTCCAAAATGCCATCAAAAAAGTATATTGACTATTGAGAAAAAACAACTCAAAAAAGGTGATAAAGGTTTTGAAGTAAAAGATGCTTCTGATCCTATTTTAGTTGATGCTATTTTTATTGATAACAAAACTGAAGCACTTTTTGAATCGCAAAAATAAACATACTACAAAAAAGGGACTGCAGTCCCTTTTTTATTAGCCGATATAAATAAAATGTATAATTTTAATTAGAATATCTTGTTTTTAGTGATTTAAAATACCAATAAAGCACAAGGCAAGCAGTACCAGTTGATAACAGATCGGCCGTTGGTGCTGCTGCCCAAACACCATCAAAGCCAAAAAATAACGGCAGAATATAAAGGGCAGGTAATAAAAGCAAAATTTGTCTTGAAAGGCTCAATAAAATCGAAATTTTTGCCATACCAATACATTGGAAAAAACTAGTGGTAACCATTTGAAAGCCAACAAAAATAAACGAAAGTGTCGTAAAACGTAACGCAATGGCTGATAATGCAACAAGATCTTCCTCTGAACTAAATGCTCGCACCAACGTTTCAGGAATAAAAAATCCAAGAACAAAACCGAGCGAAGTTACAACCGTTGCCACTTTCACAGCATAAAAGAACGTCTTTTTAACGCGATCATAATTTTTAGCACCATAATTATAACCGATAATAGGTTGCATACCTTGGTTGATACCAATCACAATCATAATAATTAACGTTATAAGCCGGTTAGCATTAGAAAAAGCAGCAATGGAATCATCACCAGATACGCCAGCAAGTGGCGCATAGCGATTAAGTTGCCAGTTAATAAATACCACAACGATTGATGCCGCCATTTGCATTGAAAAAGGCGATAAACCGATTGATATAACCGATTTTGCAATTGAAAAGTCTAATTTAAAATTACGTCGATAAAGCTTGATATTACTATTTTTATTTAAAAAATGTTGCATAACAAATACAAAGCTAATCATCATCGATAACGTCGTTGCCAGCGCTGCCCCACGCATTCCCCAACCTAGGCCAATAATAAAAATAGGTGCCAAGATAATATTGGCAATCACACTGACAAACATAGTTACCATGGCTTTAAAAGGGTAACCACTTGCGCGCATCATATTATTGTAGTTAAAAGTGAGGGTTAAAAAGATACTTCCGGGTAAAAAAATCTCTAAAAACTCTCTGGCATAAACATGGTTAACAGG
>NZ_FMBA01000036.1 GCF_900094935.1 Gilliamella intestini | reverse complement strand
TGTGTAAGTGTAGTGATACATTGAGCTAACTGATACTAATGAACCGAGAGTCTTAACCTTACAACTCGGAGTTGTTTTGGGTTACGCAGAAGTTATTGATGGCATAGAAAAGCATTGATAAATGAAGAAAGATTGATAAAGCAGTTTGTTCCGGATTGAGTGATTGGTGTAGATATGAGATAATGGACACTGATTGTAAGAGAGAAAAGAATATGTCTGGCGGTAATAGCGCGGTGGTCCCACCTGACCCCATGCCGAACTCAGAAGTGAAACGCCGTAGTGCCGATGGTAGTGTGGGTATTACCCATGTGAGAGTAGGGTGCCGCCAGACTTTTAAATATATATAATCACACTAAATACGGTGGAGCGGTAGTTCAGTTGGTTAGAATACCTGCCTGTCACGCAGGGGGTCGCGGGTTCGAACCCCGTCCGTTCCGCCACCTTATTTAGGGGCGTAGTTCAATTGGTAGAGCACCGGTCTCCAAAACCGGGTGTTGGGAGTTCGAGACTCTCCGCCCCTGCCAAAAAAATAACTAATTTGATTTAATTTTGTTCATTCAATTACTTTTATTTACATAAATAAAAGAATTTTGTTTACAGAATAACTTAGTTAATTATAATTCCCGCCAACTAATTTTACAACTAAAGGGGATAAAACATGACTGATAGTTTTGTGAGTCAACAACGGTTTTTCGATAGTAAAAATTATCCAAGAGGTTTCTCTCGTCATGGAGATTTCACTATTAAAGAAGCACTCATTTTAGAAAAATATGGTTGTGCTTTTAGAGATCTTGATACAGAAGTAAAAAAACCTACTACTGCTGAAGAAAAATCATTTTTAGCCGTTTGTAAAGGCAAAAAAGAACCATCTACCGATTTTGAAAAAACGTGGCTGAAGTATCTTTCTCGTATAAATAAACCAAAACGGTTTCATACATTATCAGGCGGAAAACCACAAGTTGATGTAATTGACGATTTTGTTGATACCGATGACTAGTTTTTTAACCAATATTTTTGTGTAATTGAATTAGTAATCTATCCATAGAACGATAACTTAAAGCTTCTGAAATATGTTTTCGTTCTATATTTTCTGACGAATCTAAATCTGCAATTGTACGCGATACTTTTAATATACGATGCCACGCCCTAGCAGAGAGTCCCAATTTAATTAATGCTTGCTCTAAATATTCACTATTTTCATCTGATAATTGACAATAGCATTGAATCTCTTTTGCACATAATTGACTATTTAATTTATTATTTCTTTTAAATTGAATATTTCTTGCTTGTAAAACACGCTTTTTTACGGTTTCAGTTGATTCTGCTGAAATTGTTTTTTGACTTAATGTTCCTTTGGGTAATAATGGAACTTCAATAGAAATATCAAACCTATCAAGAAATGGACCTGATAGTCTATTTAAATAACGAATAGTCTGTTGTGGAGTTGTTCTATTATGAGTTCCTTGATAATGTCCTGTTGGACTTGGATTCATTGCTGCTATTAGCTGGAACTTTGAGGGAAACTTTATTTTTGCATTGGCTCTTGAAATGATAATTTCACCAGATTCAATAGGCTCTCTCAAAGCGTCTAATACTTTTCGATTAAACTCTGGTAATTCATCTAAAAATAATATTCCATTATGTGCTAGTGAAATCTCTCCAGGTTTAGGTATGGTTCCTCCACCAACTAGTGCTGCAGTTGATGCACTATGGTGTGGCGATCTAAAAGGCCTTTTACGCCAATTTTTGATTGAACCATTTGGGCTAACTAGACTTGTTATTGCTGCACTTTCAAGTGCTTCATCATCAGATAATTGTGGTAATAAAGATGTTAAACGAGTAGCTAACATTGTTTTACCTGTTCCTGGAGGTCCAATTAATAATAAATTGTGTCCACCAGCCGCTGCTATTTCCAATGCTCTCTTGGCGTGGTCCTGTCCGATTATATCTTGTAGGCAGGCTAAATCATTATCAACATCTTGATATTCACGATATTGTACACTCGGTAAATCAATTTGTTTATATAAATATTGACACAGCTCTGATAAGTTGTTGGTAATCAATGTGTTATTTTTATGAATCAATGAAATTTCAGATTGGTTTTCGGCTGAAATTATTAAGGTACGTTTATTCTTTTTAGAAGAAATAGCTGCAGGAATTGCTCCCTTTACCGCTCTAATATTTCCAGATAGCGCTAATTCCCCCAAAAACTCATAATGTGATAAATTTTCTGTTGGAATTTGTTCTGTTGCGGCAAGAATGGCAATAGCTATTGGTAAATCAAAGCGACTTCCTTCTTTAGGTAAATCTGCTGGAGATAAGTTTACTGTTATTTTTTTAGCTGGAAAAGTAAAACCGCTATTAATAATAGCGCTTCTCACTCGATCTTTAGATTCTTTAACTGTTGCTTCAGGTAGACCAACTAAAACAAAGCCTGGCATCCCATTGCTAATATGAACTTCAACGTTTATTAAAGGAGCTTGTATTCCAATAGATGCCCGTGTATAAATAATTGCAAGTGACATAATTTATAATCATTAATATAGTGTATTTCACCATTATGATATTAGAAAGATCTTAAGCTAAGTATTAAGCCATTTAATAAATGGGATACATCACACAATAAATGATTTAATTTTGCAATAATTTTAGGGTTGTTTATGTAAAATCACTTTTGAAATAAATAATGATATAAAAAATAGACAAGTATTGCTTAATACTATTGATGGACCAGTTGGTGTGTCATAAAAAAATGAGAATATTAATCCCGAAATAATTGATAACATACCTATTATAATGGCAATTAACACCATTGCTTCAGGGGTTTTTGAATAATATTTGGCTGTTGCTGCAGGGATGATAAGTAAAGACGTAATAATTAGCGCGCCAACAAATTTCATTGACAGGCCTATTGTTAATGCTAATAATAACACTAAAAACAATTTTGTGAACTGCACATTAATGCCATGACTAAAAGCTAACTCTTCGCTCACAGTAATAAATAGAATGTTATTCCATTTCCAAAAAAATAAAGCGCCAATGAGTATGACACAAATAGTAATTTGATAAAGATCTGAGTATGTTACAGATAAAAGATCTCCAAATAGATATCCCATTAAATCAATACGAATATTTTTCATTAAACTAATTACTACTAATCCAAGTGATAATGCACTATGAGCTAAAATGCCAAGTAAAGTATCAATAGGAAGCTGTTTTTGTGCTTCTAACCAAATCAATCCTAAAGCAAGTAAAATTGTGATAAAAATGACAGCGTAAAATAAATTGATATTTAGTAAAAAGCCGAATGAGATCCCAAGCAAAGCTGCATGTGATAAAGTATCACCGAAATAAGACATTCTTCGCCAAACAACAAAAGTACCCAAAGGCCCAGTTATACTAGTTAAACATAATCCTGCTAACAAAGACGGCAATAGTAACTCAATCATTAATTTTTTCCCCATAATTAGACAAAATAGTTTGTTTATTTTTTTCAATAGGCTGTTTGCAGCAATCATGCAGATGATTGTGATGATGCTTATAAATAGCGATTTGTGATGCGTTATGTTTGCCAAAAAGTGAAATAAACTCAGGGGCATTAGAAACATTAGCCGGTGTACCGGAACAACAAACGTGATGATTTAGACAAATTACCTCATCCGTTTTTGCCATTACAAGATGAAGATCATGAGAAACCATTAAAACACCGCAATTAAACTGTTTTTTGGCATCAACAATTAAATCATATAATAACACTTGTCCATTGACATCCACCCCTTGAGTTGGTTCATCAAGAATTAATAATTGAGGTCGTTTTGCTAGAGCTTGAGCTAGTAAAACTCGTTGTAATTCACCTCCTGATAATTGATGCATCGATTTATTGATCAAATACTCAGCTTTCACCATTGATAATATGTTGAGAATATCTTTGTTGTTTAATTGCCTATTTAGGCGCATAAAACGTTCTACAGTAATAGGTAGAGCTGAATTTAAATTGATTGATTGTGGTACATAACCAACTGTTAAATTAGGTGTACGAGTTATTATGCCTGATGTGTATGGGACTAAACCTAAAATCACTTTAACGAGAGTTGATTTACCTGCGCCATTTGGTCCTAGTATTGTAATAATTTGATTAAGATGAAGTGATAATGAAACATCATATAATATTTTTTGTTGGTTAATTTCTACTGAAACATTATTAAGTGAAATTAATGACGTCATCATGCTAAGCACCCTTGCCTACAAATCTGTTATGTTATATTATAACAATTATTAACTCCATTTTATCATACTTTATAAATATAGGATAACGTTGTGAAAAAATATATTCTACTAAATAGTAAACGACTACCCCCTTTTTTAATGATATTTGGTTTATTAATATTTGTTCAAAGCTTGATTAATTATGCTAACGCAAAAGTTATTTCGTCTGTAAAACCAATAGGATTTATCACTGAGGCAATCGCTTCAGGGGTAGCAGATACTGATGTTTTACTTCCTGATGGTGCATCTCCACATACCTATTCTTTAAAACCATCTGATTTGGTTAAACTTAAATCAGCGGAACTTGTAATTTGGGTTGGTGAAGATATGGAAAATTTTATGCCAGCAATTTTGAAACGTATTGATAAAGAAAAACAAATTGAATTAATGGCAATACCAGAAATTAAAGCACGGCTTCAAACTAGTCATAATGTTCATGAGCATGAAGATCTTCAAAACCATGATGCGTTAGATGAAGATCACCATGGCGAATATGATGAACATATTTGGCTTTCCCCTAAAATTGCTAAAATTATTGCACAGTCAATTCATGATAAGCTTGTTACACTGTATCCAGATAAAAGCACATTAATTGATGAAAATCTAAACGAATTCATCATTAACCTTACAGAAACAGAACAAAACATTGCAAAAAAACTAATTACCGTACAAAATAGGGGCTATTTTGTGTTTCATGATGCTTATGGGTATTTTGAGGCACGGTTTGGATTAAAAAATCTAGGTAGTTTTACTATAAACCCAGCGGTTCAACCTGGTGTTCAAAAAGTTTATGCTATTCAGCAGGAACTTAAAAAACACCAAGCTGTATGTGTATTTCGAGAAACACAGTTTAGTCCTGCTGTTATTGAAAAATTAGTGAATGGAACAGATGTACGAATTGGAGAATTGAATCCATTAGGAACGGGTATTGCTCTTTCCAAAGATGCCTATTCACAATTTTTATCAAAATTAACACAGCAACTGTTGGATTGTTTAGGTAAAAACTAGTTTTAGTAATAGATAGTTAAGGTTAATTTTGGCAAGACAAATAAAATCCTCTGATTTTGAAAAAAATAATTTTAAAATTCCCTATTTTTCAATATTTGGGGTTTTTTTCATCGTTATCTTATTTTCTGTTTTGTGGCGTCCTCTCAATTTGGATCGAACAGTTTATGTTCCTTTAACACCTCAAGCTGAAACTACTGTAAATGATAGGAATCATTCTTCGGTTGTTGATGGGGATGAAAAAGTTGAGATAGTAAATGGAAAGCCACCTGTTGTTACTGAATCATCAGATGTTCCCGAAGATGAGATCGCTACAGATGAATTAGATAATATTATTGATGGTAAAGATAACTCTGTACAATATACAATAGTGCGTGGTGATACTTTGCATGATATCTTGCTTCGCTATAATGTTAATCGAAATGATATTTATCAGCTAACGACAAAATTTAAGCAACTTGCAAATTTAAGAATAGGTCAACAGGTTAGTTGGACAACTGATGATAATCATAATTTGAAAACTTTCAGTTGGACAATATCAAGCAATAATATTCGAATTTATGAAAAATCAAACGGTAACTTTATAGAAAGTTCGGAAATAGCTGAAGTTGTACCACAAAATGTTGTTATAAAAGGTGATATTAAATCTAGTTTTGTCGCTGATGCTCGCAAAAGTGGGCTGACAAGTAATGAAATTGCTATTATAACTCGCGCTTTGCAATGGCGTTTAGATTTTCGTCGATTACAAATCGGCGATAAGTTTTCAGTTGTTTTAACACGAGAAATGCATGGTAAAAGCTTATCTAATAGTCAGTTGTTAGGTGTTCGTTTTAAAAATGGAACCAAAGATTATTATGCTATTTTAGGTGATGATGGTAAATATTATGACATCAACGGTAATAGTTTATCTCAAGGCTTTTTTCGTTATCCTTTAGAAAAAAAAGCACGTGTTTCTTCTGGATTTAACCCTCGTCGTTTGCATCCCGTTACAGGACAAATAGCCCCACATAATGGTGTTGATTTTGCTGTATCACGCGGTACTCCCGTATTATCTGTTGGTAATGGTGAAGTAGTAATTGCAAAGTATAGTGGTTCAGCGGGCAACTATATTGCTATCCGTCATGGGCGTCAATATATGACAACTTATATGCACTTGGATAAAATTTTAGTTAAACCAGGCCAACAAGTTAAACAAGGCGATAAAATCGGATTATCAGGAAATACTGGGCGATCAACCGGGCCACATTTACACTTTGAATTACATATTAATAATAAACCAGTGAATCCTTTAACTGCAAGCTTACCTATTTCAGAAGAGTTAACAGGCAAGTCTAAAAAAGTATTTTTGTCAAAAGTTAAAAGTATTAGCTCACAGCTAGAGTTTTAACTTTATGTATTTATTTTATATTTAGGCGAGTACTTACCTGAAACTTTTTGACAGAAATAAGGGCGAGGTATCCCAAAAAAAATTATGGTATCATAAGTTAATTTTATTGAATAATAAGTGTTAGGTGCAGTTTGAACACATCAACAAAAACAGCCAAAAAGCGATCTTCAAAGAAGACTAAAAAAAATAAAAAAACTTCACTCTTGCGAAGATTTTTGACATTACTATTTAAGTTATTTCTTGTCTTAGCCTCTGTGACAATTATTTATGGAATTTATCTTGATCAACAAATCAAAGAACGAATTGACGGAAATGTTTGGGAGTTACCGGCTGCAGTTTATGGACAAATTATTGATCTTGAACCAGATAGTGAATATAGTCTAAATGATGTGGTAACAATATTAGTTGGTGCACAATATCGTCAACAAGATACCAAAGCTACTCGTCCAGGCGAATTTATTGTAAGAAATGATGCGGTTGAAATTTATCGTCGACCTTTTACTTTTCCTGATGGTGAAGAGCAAGCTTTTAGAGTTAGAATAACTTTTTATGAAAATCGTATTGATCGTATTACTAATCTAGATTCAGGTCGTGATTTTGGATTGCTTAAGATTGATCCTAAATTAATTACTATGATGCATTCTCCAAATGGAGAACAACGGCTGTTTGTTCCATTAAAAGAGTTTCCTGATTCATTATTACAAACATTAGTCGCAACGGAAGATAAACGTTTTTATGATCATCATGGCGTAAGTTT
The DNA here is from genome assembly GCF_900094935.1 of Gilliamella intestini. Taxonomy (GTDB): domain Bacteria; phylum Pseudomonadota; class Gammaproteobacteria; order Enterobacterales; family Orbaceae; genus Gilliamella; species Gilliamella intestini. The sequence continues at coordinate 13,837 of NZ_FMBA01000036.1, read as the reverse complement.
ATATTCTATTGGTCGTGCGATTTTTGTTAATTTAACAACAGGTCGTACTGAAGGTGGAAGTACATTAACTCAGCAAACGGTAAAAAATCTTTTTCTAACTAATGAACGTAGATTAAGTCGAAAAATACGTGAGGCATATATGGCGTTGATTTTGGATGGCCGTTATAGCAAAGAGCGTATTTTAGAACTTTATTTAAATGAAGTATATTTTGGACAAGCGGGTAGTGAAGAGATCCATGGGTTTCCATTAGCTAGTCTTTACTATTTTGGTCGTCCAGTTAATGAACTTACATTGGATCAGCAAGCAGTGCTGGTTGGTATGGTAAAAGGAGCTTCGCTATATAATCCTTGGACACAACCTCAACAAGTTATAGAACGTCGTAATGTGGTTTTAAAACTCGCTGAGCAGCAAGGTATTATTGACGATGAGCTGTATACTTTATTAAGTCAGCGCCCACTAACAGTTCTACCTAAAGGTGGTGTGATTTCACCACAACCAGCATTTATGCAAGTTGTGCGCAGTGAACTTCGAAAACAATTAGGTGATAAAGCAGATCATTTGTCTGGTATGAAGATTTTTACTACCTTTGATCCTGTGGCTCAATCTGCTGCAGAGCAAGCGGTTACTAATGAAATTGAGAAACTACGTACATCAACCAATAAAGAATTACAAACAGCAATGGTGATTGTGAGTCGCGAGACTGGGGAAATTCGCGCTATTATTGGTAGCGCAGAGCCGCGTTATCCGGGTTATAATCGTGCTTGGTTAACTCAGCGAGCAATTGGTTCATTAGCTAAACCGTCAACTTATTTAACCGCACTTGGACAGCCCGATCATTACCAACTTAATACTTGGCTTAACGATAACCCTTTATCGATTAAGCTTGATGGTGGGGGGTATTGGGAACCGAAAAACTATGATCGTAAATTTCGCGATCGTGTTATGTTGGTCGACGCACTAGCGCTTTCACTCAATGTACCTACTGTTAATTTAGGTATGGCATTGGGGCTTGATGCAACAAAGAATACTTTACAAGCGTTGGGCGTACCAGCAGAGCGTATACCTAATTTACCATCAAGGTTACTTGGTGCTTTAGAATTAACACCGTTAGAAACTGCGCAGATGTTTCAAACGATAGCTAATAATGGTCAACGTTCTCCACTTTCTATTTTAAGATATGTGTTGACAGATAAAGGCGAGTTAGTTTATCAAAGCTATCCTCAACAACTTCAGGCAGTATCTCAACAATCGGCTTATTTAACGACTTATGCTATGCAACAAGTGGTTAATTCGGGGACATCTCGTTCATTAAAAGCTAAATACGGTTCGTTTAATTTAGCTGCTAAGACAGGAACAAGTAATGATTCTCGTGATAGCTGGTTTACAGGGATTGACGGTAAAAATGTTGCTGTTATTTGGATTGGTTTAGATGATCATTCTCCAATGAAATTGACAGGGGCAACTGGAGCGCTAAAAATTTATAGTGAATATTTACAAAATAACCCACCAAAGAAATTAGTATTGCCACAGCCTCAAAATATTTTTATGGTGCCTATTGATAGTGATGGACAGTGGCAATGTAATGGAAGTGGCATTCGATCTTTACCTGTATGGACGATTAATCCTCAGAGCTTATGTACTGGCAATAAGCAGTCAGTGCCTGCTCAGCAAGCTCCAACTTGGGTTACAGACCTATTAAATAACTAGGGGGAATAATATGCCTGAATTACCGGAAGTTGAAACAAGTCGCCGAGGCATCTTACCGTATTTAAAGGGACAAACTATAGATAAAATTATTGTTCGACAATCTAAATTACGCTGGCCGGTTGATAGGGCTATAAGTAATGCTCATGGACAAGTGATTTTAGATATAAAACGCCGTGCAAAATATTTATTATTACAGCTATCTAACAATTGGATTGTGATTCATTTGGGAATGTCAGGTAGCTTGCGTATTTTACAAAACCGCCAAAAAGCAGAGAAGCACGATCATATCGATCTAGTTTTAGGAAATGGCGTCATATTACGTTATACCGATCCTAGGCGTTTTGGATCTTGGCTTTGGGCAAATTCATTAGGTGAAATATCTCAATTACAACATTTGGGACCAGAGCCTTTAAGCCATGAATTTTCAGCGGAATATCTATTCGAAAAAGCCCGAAATCGTCAAGTACCCATTAAAAGCTGGATTATGGATAACCATATTGTGGTTGGAGTCGGTAATATTTACGCTTCTGAATCGTTATTTATGGCTAAAATTAATCCTAATCGTAAAGTCAACACTTTACAATTTAATGAATTTGAAAGATTGGTTGCTTCCATTAAACAAGTTCTTACCAAATCAATTGAACAAGGCGGAACAACACTAAAGGATTTTCTTCAGTCTGATGGTAAACCTGGATATTTTGCACAGGAGTTACAAGTTTATGGACGCGAAGGTGAACAATGTCTGATTTGTGGTACAGAAATAAAATCACAAAAAATTGGACAGCGTAATACTTTTTATTGTGAAAATTGCCAAAAATAATGGCATCTTTTTAACCAAAATTCTCACCTCCTTATGGCCACCATCAAAATTATAAACTTTTTGATATATCCGCTTTTTTTCATGTATAAAAATATCTTTTCAAACTCTTTAAACCTTATTTAAATAGGATTAGTATAGGCATCCACAATAGAATAATTTTTTATTATTACTTTGAGTATTTTATATAGTAAAGCCATTATTATTAAACAAATCTTTTTATTTTAAAGACTATGGACTTGTTACCAGATATCGGCTATCTTTCTTGCTACAAAATTGTTTATGTTTTGTAAAGTTTAGTATGTGGAGTTAGCTAACGGCAATATATTAATTTTTAAAGGTTTTATTTTCTGTTTTTTATCGGTTTATGTTTAATTTAACTCAATGTTTCTTGCTTTTATTAAGGAATTTAAGATGATCAAATTCGCTTCTCGCTTTTTGACAACTTGCTTTATTTTATTTTTTACCACAATGGCTAATTCTGAGGTCAGAATTATTATTACTGATGGTGTGAGTTCAGCTAAACCAATCGCTGTTGCCCCATTTAAATGGACTGGTGGTGGAGAAGCTCCACAAATTATTGAAGATATTATTGCTTCTGATTTGCGTAATAGCGGTAAGTTCAATCCTATTGACGTTAATCAAATGCCTCAGAAACCAACAACTGCTTCAGAAATTACCCCTGCGGTATGGAATAATCTTGGGGTTTCTGCCGTTGTAGTTGGCTCAATACAGCCCGATGCTTCTGGAAAATATCTTATAAATTATCAATTAGTAGATATAGTTAATCGACCTGGTGCAGTTTTATCACAAAATCAATTTTCTATTGAAAAACGTTGGGTTCGTTATGCTGCTCATACTGCAAGCGATGAGATCTTTGAATCATTAACAGGTATTAAGGGAGCATTTAGAACGAGAATTGCTTATGTTGTTAAAACTACTAAAGGACCTTTTTCTCACGAATTAAGAGTATCTGATTATGATGGATATGATCAAATTACTGTTCATCGTTCTAAAGAACCTTTAATGTCGCCTACATGGTCGCCAGATGGTAAAAAAATTGCTTATGTAACTTTTGAGGGTGGTCATTCTTCGTTAGTTTTAAAAACATTGGACAGTGGTGCTGTTCAAACAATAGCTTCTTTCCCTCAACACAATGGCGCACCGGCGTTTTCCCCAGATGGTAGTAAATTGGCATTTGCTTTATCTAAAAGTGGTAGCTTAAATTTATATATGATGGATTTAAGCAGTAAAAAAATTACTCAAATTACTTCAAGCCGTAGTAATGATACTGAACCTTCTTGGATGCCTGATAATCAAACTATTGTTTACACTTCTGACCAAGCGGGCCGCCCTCAGTTATACAGTATCAATATTAATACAGGTCAATCGCAAAGAATAACGTGGGATAATACGCAAAATCAGAATGCAAGGGTGTCACCAGATGGTTCTTTTATTGCTATGATTTCAACTAATAATGGTGAGCAACATATTACTCGGTATGATATGGATACAAAAACCTATCAACGTTTAACTGATACTTTTCTAGATGAAACTCCAAGTATTGCACCAAATGGTACAATGATCATTTATAGTTCATCGCAAGGGTTAGGTACAATTTTAAATCTGGTGTCTACTGATGGTAATTTCAAAGCAAGGTTACCAGCAACAGATGGGCAAGTAAAATTCCCTGCTTGGTCACCATATTTATAAGAATGATTCGAAAAAACAATATTAAAATTGTGTAAAATTTAAGGTCGTTATAATATATACCTCTAATCTTATTAGGCCGGTTATATATAAATAATAATTTATTTAAACAAAAGGAGTTTATACAATGCAATTTTCTAAATTTCTTAAAGTAGCTGCGGTTACTTTACCTTTAATCGCTATAACAGCTTGTTCATCTAATAAAAGTCACAACACGGGTGGAAATTTAAATGGTGCTTTATCAAAAGAAGCTTTAGAACAACTTCAAAAATTAGAACAAATCAATACAGTATATTTTGATTTTGATAAATACAATGTTAAATCTGAATATGAAACTTTGTTAAATGCACACGCTGTATTTATTCGCTCAACTAATATAAAAGTTGTTATTGAAGGCCATGCCGATGAACGTGGAACCCCAGAGTATAACATTGCATTAGGTGAACGTCGTGCGGCAGCTGTTAAATCATACCTACAAGGTAATGGAGCTTCAGCAAGTCAAATGGAAATCGTTTCTTACGGTAAAGAAAAGCCGGCTGTGTTAGGTCATGATGAAGCATCTTATGCTAAAAATCGTCGTGCTGTTGTAACCTATGTTGGTTATTAATTGTATCTTATAACGGCTGATTATTCAGCCGTTATTTATTCTGAGTTCATCGCGAGTTTAAAAAATGCATAAAAAAACACTCACATTGTTCTTATTTGTTTTGTTCACTGGTTATGGCTGTTCTGCAGGTAGTTCTGATGTAGATAGAACAGTTCAAGCTCAAGGTCAATTATTGATTGAAAATCAACAGAAAATTAGCGATTTACAAGCTGATGTAGATACGCTTCGTGGTCAGTTAGAAGAAACAAAATATCAACTTAATCAAGTAATTGAACGTCAAAAAATGATTTTCCAACAAATTGGTAATAGTTCTGGATTTTCACCAAATCCTAGTTCTGATTCCCAACAAGATAATTCATCTCAATCTATAAATCTTGATTCGCCAACCTCTTCATCAAATTTGTCAGATTGGAGAGCTTCAGGAGATGAAAAAGTTGATTACAATTTTATAATACAGTTTGTTAATGAGGCTCAACAAAATAGTGAGTCGATCGCCGCATTTCAAAAGTATCTGCAGGCTTATCCAAAGTCTAGGTATCGAGCCAACGTTAATTATTGGCTTGGTCAACTTTTATATAAACAAAGTAAAAAAGACGACGCTTCATTTTATTATGCCACTGTAGTAAAAAATTTCCCATCTTCTCCTAAAGCTGCAGATAGTCTTTATAAAATAGGGTTAATCTTACTTGATAAAGGCGACTCCAAGAAAGCTAAAACAGTTTTTCAACAAGTGGTAAATAAATATCCAAAAGATAAGAGTATAGTTGATCGTGCTAAGAAAAAATTAGCATCTTTAAAATAAAGTGTATAAATAACCAACTATCGTGTAAGAATAGTAATAAAAAGGGTTGCGTAGCGTTATAATTATAAGTATCATACCACCCCGTAGTCACTTGTAGTATCCAATCTAAAGTGATATTTATCAAATGGGTCGTTAGCTCAGTCGGTAGAGCAGCGGACTTTTAATCCGTTGGTCGAGCGTTCGAATCGCTCACGACCCACCATTATTTATACTATCTATTTATATTATTCCTAAGCAAATCAGCTAAATTTTAAAATACTCAATTCTCGATCTATTAACAATCAAAGCGTTATACATAATTCATTTCTCATAATTTATTCATCTTTTATTAATTACGTCAACTTTTCATAAATAATAAAATTATCAATAAAGTATAAAAAGCATTAAGTAAAAATGATTAAAAAATATAAAATAGGTTGTCAATGAAAATGATAACTATTATCATGCGTGTTACATAAAATTAATAAAACACAGCAAAAGATAATAGGATAAACAATGAAATTAGTTAATCAATTAACCATACTGGGTTTATTAAGTACAGTCCCTTTTGTTACTTTCGCACAAGAAGAAAAAGATGACACTAATATTGAAACTATGAAGGTTGTTGCAACAATTAAGGACAATAATGATCAACGAATAAAAAAATCATCAACAGCAACTAAAATGCCTTTTAATATTAAAGATATTCCGCAAACCATTAATTCTGTTAATCTTGAACAAGAAAAAACATACGGAAAAAATGATCTTAGTGTAATAGTCAACAAAATACCCGGAGTCGATGCGACCTATGATATGCGTGATGAAGGTATAAAAATTCGTGGTTTTTCTGCTAGTTCTGGAGATATCTATCGTGATGGTGTTCGCGCAAGTGGACAGGTTAGGCAAAGCACAGCAAATATCGAACGCATTGAAATATTAAAAGGTCTTGCATCGGTGCTTTATGGTCGAGGTTCAGGTGGAGGAATCATTAATATGATTAGTAAACAAGCTAATTTTGACTCACCAACAACGTTAAGTTTACGAAGTGGTTCGTGGGATAAATATGGCGGTATGCTTGATATCAATCATATTTTACATGACAAACTTGCGATGCGTATGACGATTGATCATCAATCATCAATCAGATCGTAGTTTTCGCAAAGGAATAAAACAAAGAGATATAATGATTTCGCCAAGTATACTTTATGATAATTTGGATGGATTTAATTGGTTAGTGCAATATACCCATGATAATTTATGGCGTAGACCAGATAGAGCGCCAGCTTATTATGAATTACCTAAAGGTGTATCATTAAAAACGGCATATGCTCACCCTGATGACTATGTAAAAGATAATTTTAAATCATTACGTTCAGTCATGGGGTTTGAATTTAATTATGACTGGTCAATTAAACTGACCAATTTATACCGTAAAGCTAGTCAAAACTTTGATCATATTTATGGTGGTAGTTATTGTGATTTGAATGTTAAACTGAGCAATGGCAAAGCATGCAATTACCAAGGCAAATTGCAATTTAGACGTGCTTGGCAAGAAACCGCCAACATAACTTATAGTAATACAATTGACTTAATAGGTAAATTTAATACAGCAAGCATTACTCATGATATGTTAGTCGGTATTGAATATAACATAGAAAAACGTCAACCAAGATTAGCTTTGACTAGTGCCTATCCTGAATTGGTTGATCCATTTCACCCCCATTGGCACACTACAAAACCACATTATAATAAATTAAATACTAAAACTAATCACAAAGCGACATCCCAAGGACTTTATTGGCAAGATTTAATCAGTTTTACAAACCAATGGAAAATGTTAACTGGGTTACGTTACGATAATTATAAATTTGCATCAAATGATAGGTTAAAACATCAACACCGATCTTACGATGGCCACTCGTTAAGCCCTAGGATAGGTTTAATTTGGCAACCTATAGAGTCACAAAGTATCTATGCTTCTTATAGTAACAATTTTTCTCCTTATGGTGGACGAGGACTTATTACACTTTCTACAGACTCAAAAACAGTCTATGACAATAAACCTCAATATTCACGACAATATGAGGTTGGTATCAAAAGCGATTGGTTAAATGATAAGTTTTCTTCGCAAATTGCTGTTTATGATCTTGAATTATACAATGTTCGCTATCAAACTGATTCAGTTAACGATCCTTATAATTGGCAGGTCAGAGGAAGTGATCGCAGTCAAGGTATTGAATTAAGTGTTATTGGTGAGTTGATGCCAAAATGGTATATCAACAGCGGCATTGGTTATCAACAAGCTAAAGTTCATAAAGATAAAAAAGTACCCGCTAATAAAGGAAAATATTTATCTAATACAGCCAAAAATAGCGGTTATTTAAGTGTCCGTTACTTACCTTATGAAAATTGGTTTACAGAATTAGAAATCAATTATAAAGGTTCAACGTATAGTGATGATAAAAATCAACATAAACGTTCTGGATATGCTGTTTGGAATAGTGCGGTTGGTTATCAAACAAAATCTTATGATATAACGCTATCATTAACTAATTTATTAGGAAAAGAATATTGGCGTTCAAATAGCATGCCGGGCACACCAAGAACCTTTTTGTTGACGGCAAGTTATAAGTTATAGTCAAAAATAAGAAGAGGGAGTTGCCTCCCTCTTACTTTCAAAAATATTATTAACCTTTAGCCGAAAGCTCAATAATTTTCATCGTAACTTCAAATGATTTCAGAAATGATGATAATGGTAAAAATTCAAAGCAAGAATGGAAGTTATGAGCCCCTGTAAAGTAATTGGGTGTTGTAAGTCCTCTTGCTGAAAGAGCTGAACCATCTGTTCCACCACGCATCGCAATAGTTTTTGGTTGAATATCAAGAAGTTCAAATGATTGATAAATTAAATCAATACAGCGACGGTCATCACCTAAATAATTAGCGATATTGCTATAAGTATCGGTTATTTTACATTCAATTTTAGCTCTTGGATACTTAAGACTGATAAGATCGATGACTTTTTGAATATAAGCTTTACGCGATTCATATTTAGCTAAATCAAAATCACGAATACTCATTTTTAATGTTGTTGTGCTTTGATTACCCACGATATCATTAAACCAAAAATAACCTTCTTTACCCTCAGTATGTTCAGGCGTTTCAAAGCTATCAAAACAGTTGATAATATCATTAGCAACTCGAATAGGATTGATTAACACATTTTTAGCAGACATTGGATGAGCAGAAACACCTGCAATCTCAATAGTGACAGAACCAGCATTAAACGTTTCATACACAATCTCACCCAGTTCACAACAATCAATAGTATAAGCAAAATCAGGTTTAAAACGATTTAAATCAAGTTTTTTAGCACCATTTAAGCCGACTTCTTCATCTGGAACAAAAGCCACATAGATATCACCATGAGAACAATTTTGTTGTTGTAACTGATCTAACATAGTCATCACGACAGCAATAGCCGCTTTATTATCTGCACCAAGTACACTAGTACCGTCTGTTACAATCAATTCATCATTCAGATATTTATTCAGCTCAGGGTGTTCATCAACTTTAAACCAAATATTCTTCTCTTTATTTAAAAGAATATCTTGCCCTGTAAAAGTAACGCGTTGCGGATTGATTTTATCTGATAAAGCAACATCGACAGTATCAAGATGAGCAACATAACCAATTTTTGGTGCATTAGGATTATTGCCTGGTAATTTTGCTGTAACAATGCTGTGCTCATCAAGGTGAACATCTTGTAAATTAAGTGCGATCAATTCTTGTTGAAGTTGCTTGGCTAATTCAGTTTGCCCAGGCGTAGAAGGCACATGCACGCAGCCAAAAGTACTTTGGCTTGGTATACTGACATAACGTAAAAAACGCTCAACTAATTGTTCTTTAATATTCATCATATTTTCAATCCTTATGGTACTAATTACTTGCTGGTGGATAAACATAACCACTGTCAAAACCAATTGGTAGACCTAGGAACCAAAAGAGTAGCAAGTTTATTGTTAATGCAATGAGTAGTGCTGCGGTATAAGGGATCATCATCGAACTTAATGTTCCTACTCCGGTATTTTTGCAGTATTGTTGGCAATAAGCAATAATCAAAGGATAAAAAGCAAACATAGGAGTACTGACATTAACCGCTGAGCTGATACGGTAAGCTGCTTGGGTTAATTCAGGTGAGATACCAACAGACATAAGCATTGGTACAAAAATCGGTGCTAAAATAGCCCACTTAGACGATGCAGAAGTAATTAATACATTTAACATACTTGTTAAAATTATCACCCCAAAGATTGTCACGACTGAAGGTAAATGCAATGCTTTTAAAAACTCAGCCCCACCAATCGCAATTAATGTTCCAATTTGTGAGTGAGAAAAGACATATAAAAATTGTGCACAAAAGAAAGCAAAAACAATAAATGGAATAAGAGATTTAGTAATGTTTTCCATTGCTTTTACAATATCACGGGACGATTTAAAAGCACCAGTAATAAAGCCATATATTAAGCCAGGAATCGCAAAAAACACAAATAATAATGGCACAATGATTTGCATAATAGGTGCTTTATTACTTGTCATACTTCCATCAGGAGCCCGCAATAAAGAGTTTTCAGGTAATAAGAATAAAACTAAACCAATCGCAATAGCTAAAAAAACAATTGAAGCGACCTTAAATGCACGGTTTTCAATAGGTGTAATTTCAGGAGAATTAGAAATATTATCTGATGTTAGATCATTATTTATAGGCATGGTCGCCTGTAAACGGGGCTCGACAATTTTATCAGTAACAAACCAGCAAGCAAGTAAAACAAAAAAGGTACCACCAAAGCTCAAAAAGTAATTACAAAGTACGTTAACTTGATAAGAAGGATCGATAATTTGTGCAGCACTTTGAGTAAAACCTTGCATAATAGGATCGATAATTGACGGTGTATAACTTGAACTAAACCCACCAGCTAACCCCGCAAACGAAGCAGCAATCCCTGCTAGCGGGTGGCGGCCTGTTGCATAAAACATCATAGCAGATACAGGCATTAAAATCACATAAGCCGAATCAGCAGCAATATGACAAACCATACTAACAAAAATAACCGATGGTGTGACTAATTTTTTAGGTGTAACAGCCAATAACTTCTTAAGTAGCACATGAATGTAACCACTACTTTCAGCAATACCAATACCTAATGTTGCAACGATTGTAATGCCAAGTGGTGGAAAGGTAACAAAATTAGGTACCATTTTAGTAAAAAAAGTGACTAAATTCTTAGGCGCTAGCATATTGACGACAACAAGCTTGTTTTGCTTGACTGGATTAATGTAATTGAAGTCCACAAAAGAAAGTAATAAAGAGGCAACAAAACAGATAACTAAAGCATAGAAAAACAATGTTGTGACATCAGGAATTTTGTTTCCAATTCGTTCAATAGTATTTAAAAAGCCACCTGTTTTCATTGGTGATGTGTTAGTTGTTTGATTCATAAAAAATGAGATTAAATATTATTCGGATTGTTAATTTAACACATCTTTATTGCATAGGTAAATAACATCATTAACTCTATTTTATACTTAACTATATATTTATATAAACTTTTTCACATTGTTATTGCCCACATAATTTCAAACTCAATACCAATATACTGTTTACTTACTTTATATATTATTTAACAGCTATTAAAATGGACATTTATAACAGGTTAGTTTTATAAAAATTGTGGTGAATTGGCAGGTAACATTCAGCGATTGTTCGTGTTTAAAAGTTAAGTTTATTAAAAAACCATGGTGATTTAAAGTAATAGTTTGTAGACTATGCTCCATTATCACTTTTAGGTTGTATACATAGTATATAAATCAGATATGAATCTTTTAAAATCTTTAGCCACGGTAAGTTCAATGACGATGGTTTCACGTGTATTAGGTTTTGTGCGTGACGCCATTATTGCACGTTTTTTTGGCGCAGGTATGGCAACTGATGCATTTTTTGTTGCTTTTAAGCTTCCTAACTTACTACGGCGTATTTTTGCCGAAGGGGCATTTTCGCAAGCATTTGTGCCAATTTTAGCCGAATATAAAAACCAACAAGGCATTGAAGCAACTCGCACATTTGTTGCCTATATTGCGGGTTTATTAACCTTAGTATTAGCAATTGTCACCTTAATTGGTGTTGTCACAGCACCTTTTATTATCATGCTCACTGCCCCAGGGTTTATGCAAGAATCAACTGAAAAGTTTGAACTGGCAACCACCATGCTGCGCATAACCTTTCCTTACATCTTTTTTATATCGCTAGCTTCATTGGTTGGGGCGATATTAAATACTTGGAATCGGTTTTCAGTCCCCGCATTTGTACCAACCTTGCTGAATATCAGCATGATTATATTCACACTCTTTCTTACGCCTTACTTCAATCCACCAGTATTAGCACTGGCGGTATCGGTAGGTGTTGGTGGCATTTTGCAATTACTCTATCAACTACCTTATTTAAAAAAGATTGGCATGTTAGTACTGCCTCGTATAAGTTTAAAAGATAGCGGTGTTTGGCGAGTATTAAAACAGATGGGGCCTGCAATTTTAGGGGTATCGGTAGGACAAATATCTTTAATTATTAACACAATTTTTGCCTCGTTTCTTGTTTCTGGATCGGTTTCTTGGATGTATTATGCCGACCGATTAATGGAATTCCCAGCGGGTGTGCTAGGTGTGGCACTGGGCACTATTTTATTGCCATCGTTAGCCAAAAGCTTTTCAAAAGGCGATCACAAGCAATATTCAGAATTATTAGATTGGGGATTACGCCTCTGCTTTTTATTGGCTTTACCAAGCACGATTGCATTAGGGGTAATTTCGCGACCATTAATATCAACACTATTTGAATATGGGCAATTTACATTAAATGACACCTTAATGACACAGCGAGCATTAGTTGCTTACTCTATAGGGCTACTTGGATTGATATTGATTAAAGTCTTAGCACCGGCCTTTTACTCACGTCAGGACATAAAAACGCCCGTCAAAATTGCCATTATTACACTAATTTTAACACAGCTAATGAACCTTGCTTTTATTGGTCCATTACAACACGCTGGCTTATCATTATCCATCGGCTTAGCCGCCTGCTTTAATGCTGGGTTATTGTATTGGCAGTTGCGTAAAAAACAACTTTATCAACCTCAGCCAGGTTGGCATAGTTTTTTAATCAAAATCATTATAGCGGTAATTTTAATGTCTGTTGCATTATGGTTCGGTTCACAATTATTACCTGATTGGTCAACAGGTTCCATGTTGGCTCGTATTGGACGATTATTTTTATTGGTTGTAGTTGGCATTGTTATCTATTTTATGTCATTGATTGCTATGGGATTTAAGATAAAACACTTTATTAAACGAATTGATTAATAATAAAAACGAATAAATATCAATTTTATTTTTAAAAAAATATAAAATCAAAATTTAATTATAAAACTAATAATGATATAGGATGAATAACGTTTCTTTCTTTACACTACCTATTATAGGTAGTGTAGTTTATTTTTTATTGAGTTGTTTTTTTCGATGTGTTTCACATTTGAGTATTACTATTACGGATTTTTGGGATGTTGTCGATTACTCTTCATTATGCCAATATTCATATTATTAATAAAATCAATATAATAATCTTGATTTTTATGATGATAATATTTTAGATAATTGCTGCATTTATTCAACAAAGCATCATTATTTATTTCTACGAGATACCTATTTTCCCAATAATAATCGTTATCTCAACAGCAATCTTTTGTCTTGCTATATAGCTTATTAATTTACTATTTAACAAATTTCTTCAAAAGATACTTTATAAAAAGCAAACAGTCATTTGCAATTACAGCAACTAATAGCCCAAATATTCACTTCATTTTATTTTCAACGTTTATTTGTTTTATCTTAATTAAAGGATATTGGTTAATTGCTAATGCTTTTGATATTACCTCTAGTTGCTTTCAAGAGTTTTTGTATATTGGCGCAATACTGCTTGAGCTATTTTTGTCTAAAAAAAACCTTTAATAAAATTCAATCAGAACGGCTCTGGATCGGCTACACTAATTCATACAACTTTTTTAAGGGGTAAGGTAAACTTATCACAACTAAAAAAGGAACAAATATGAATAAGATTAAACGCAAAAGACGAACATTCACAGATGATTTTAAACACCAAATGGT
>NZ_FMBA01000047.1 GCF_900094935.1 Gilliamella intestini | reverse complement strand
ATCTTTTGTCTCGCAAGTGCCCACACAGATTGTCTGTTTCTTCTTTTTAAAGAGCTGACAGCTTTTCAACTAAACCAACATTTCGTTGTTTTACTTCGCTGTCTCAAGGGTTGCGTATACTACACTAACCTCTTTTATTCGTCAAGATCTTTTTTTCAAAATTTTTGATCTTATTCACTGACCAACTCACTGCCTGCTTGTCGCTGACTGCATGCCAGTGGATGCGCATTATAGGAGCTTAAAAATTTCGTGCAAGCGTTAATTGCAATTTTATTTCTGTTTGTACTTTTTTTACACGTGCCGTATTGAAAATAAACTAATCCTATACAAATTTCCTTTTTTATTATTTATTATCTCAGTTATGACATCTTTACTTCAGTCTAACTTTTTAAGATGGATTTTCATATGCCTTTTACTTTCGCACATCCAGCAATTGTTTTACCTTTTTATAAAAGGCCTAAATTTTTTTCCATGACAGCCTTAATTATAGGTAGCATGTCCCCTGACTTTGAATATTTTCTTAGAATGAAAATAAAAAGTGATATGAGCCATACTTTACTTGGTATTTTTTATTTTGATCTGCCAATAACATTAATTGTTGCTTTTATCTTTCGCTCCATTATTCGTAATGAATTAATCAAAAATTTGCCTCATTTCCTTTATAAACGATTTGCTCATTATCTAACTTTGAATTGGAATCAATATTGCTTGCATCATTGGTTTATTGTCTTAACATCTGCACTAATAGGCATATTGTCACATATTGGTTGGGACAGTTTTACTCACTTAACTGGCTTTTTTGTAAAACACCTTCCTTTTTTACAACAACCAATTTCACTAAAAAATACAGATATTCCTATCTACCAATTACTACAACATGTAAGCACTTTGTTAGGAATGAGTTTAATATGTATCTTTATTCTTAGATTACCAATAACGATTGATAAGAGAAATACGATTAGTTTTCTATATTGGGGGTTAGTGATGATGATCGTTATAAGTTGTTTTTCTCTTTTTTTCACCAAGACCATTCATACTTTTGGCCAAAATGTAGTGAACTTTATTAATGCACTATTTTTGGGATTAATATTAGCACCACCTATCATGAGAATTATACGGCGTTTATTTTAAACGCCGTATTAGGATAGTATTGTTTTAGAAAGTTATGATTCTTCTTTTATTTTATTGGGTAAATCAGCCAAACTATCAATAACCCAATCAGCTTGTTCTAATGCTTCTTCTGTTATGGTATCGCCCGTTTTTACTAACACAGTTTTTTTAACGCCAGCTTTTTTACCCGACAATAAGTCAGACACTCTATCCCCGACCATATAAGAATTAGCAATATCAATTTTTAGTTCTTTAGCTGCCGTTTGAATCATACCTGGACTTGGTTTGCGGCATTCACAGTTATCAATTAGCGGATCATGAGGACAATAATAGACACCATCTAAATCAACACCACGATCTTGTAATGACCAATCCATCCATTCAGTCAATGTATGAAATTGTTCTTCAGTAAATATATTTCTGGCAATTCCTGATTGATTAGTTGTAATAACTAATAAAAAACCCATTTCTTTGAGCTGTTGCATCGCCTCAATAACACCATCAATAAAGTGGAATTTATCAATTGTATGTACATAATTATAATCTATATTAATAGTACCATCTCGATCTAAAAAAATAGCTGGCTTCATATTTACTTTTTTTTCCTTTTAACTTTAGGTATTACTCTAATTCTTATAGCATATTATTGATTGACTTAGATGTCTAGACGTCTTAATATTCACCCATTCATCTTTTGTCTTTATATATTATGATAAAATTACAGCATATTTCGAAAATATTTGAACATAATAAAACCTCTATTCATGCATTGAAAGACATCACTATACATGTTCCACAAGGAAAGATTTATGGTGTTATTGGCAAATCAGGAGCAGGAAAGAGCACTCTTATCCGTTGTGTTAACTTACTTGAAAAACCGACTAGTGGTAAAATATTTTTTGATAATCAAGAAATCACTCACCTATCAAACAGAAAACTAATTGAAGTACGTCGAAAGATTAGTATGATTTTTCAACATTTTAATCTACTTTCCTCGCGCACTGTTTTTGATAATATCGCTTTTCCACTAGAACTCAATAAAACCCCTAAAGCCAAAATTAAGCAAAAGGTCAACGAGCTTATTGAATTAGTTGGATTGACTGAAAAGGCAAATGTTTACCCTGCTAATTTATCAGGAGGACAAAAGCAGCGCGTTGCTATTGCAAGAGCTTTAGCTAGTGATCCCAAAGTACTCTTATGCGACGAAGCAACCAGCGCACTCGATCCCGAAACAACCCGTTCTATTTTGAAATTATTGAAAGATATTAATCAAAAATTAGGGCTTACTATTTTATTAATCACTCACGAAATGGATGTAGTAAAACAGATTTGCGATCAAGTGGCGGTTATCAGTAATGGCGAATTAGTTGAGCAATCATCGGTCGGCGAAATATTTTCCCACGCTAAAACCGATATTGCAAGACAGTTTATACAATCAACTTTACACCTAAATATCCCTGACGATTATTTAGTAAGGTTATCTCAAGAGCCTAAAGAAGGTCTTAATCCTTTAGTTCGCTTAGAATTTACGGGAGTCTCGGTTGATTTACCTTTGTTATCACAAATCGCTAAAGAATTTAGTATCGAAAGCAACATCATTAGCGCGCAAATGGATTATGCTGGTGGTGTTAAATTTGGTTTAATGCTAGCCCAAATGGAAGGTAATCCTAAAAGGATTACATCTGCAATCCAATTTTTAGAAAAAAATAACACCAAAGTAGAGGTGCTAGGTTATGTTTGATTTTATTCCCTCTTTTAAGCCTTTCGAAGCATTATTTCGATACTTAGCTCAATATAATTTTTGGAACGATTTTGTTGTTTTTTGTTCATCTTTTAATGGTTTTAATGAAGCTATGTTATTTAAAATGGCTCAAGCAACAGATGAAACCATTTATATGGTCATTATGTCTGGATTTTGGGGCTCTATTATTGGCTTACCAATAGGCATATTACTTTATACAACAAGAAAAGGACAAATTCTAGATTGTTACGTAGCAAATAGTGTACTTTCATTTATTACTAATATATTTCGCTCAATACCGTTTATTATATTAATTGTCTGGATTATTCCTTTTACTACTTTCTTTATAGGAACTTTTATTGGCAAACAAGCAGCTATCGTACCATTAAGTATTGGAGTATCGCCATTAATTGCTCGCATGATTGAAAATGCTTTATTAGAAGTACCAAAGGGATTAATTGAAGCGGCTCGCTCCATGGGTGCAACACCGCTACAAATTATTTACAAAGTTTTGTTACCAGAGTCATTACCTGTGATTGTAAATAGTATGACAATTACTTTAATCACCTTAACAGGGTATATTGCCATGGCCGGCGCTGTCGGTGCAGGAGGTCTTGGCCAGCTCGCCATTCAATATGGCTATAATGGCTATAAGCCTGCTATAATGAATACAGTTTTAATTATACTAATTATTATTGTCTTTATTATTCAATTTATTGGCAATAGTATTGTTAAACGCACTACTCATCATTAATTTTGGAGAAATATATGTCTATTAAAAAGCTAGCGCTTATTACCACATTGGTAAGTGCATTTTTTTTAACGGGTTGTGACAATAATAAACAATCAGTAGCAGCAAATAAAACCCAATCTAGCACACTTAAAGTTGGTGTTATTTCAGGACCAGAACAAGAAGTAGCTGAAGTTGCTAAACAACAAGCAAAAGATCTTTATAATTTAGATATTGAACTCGTTATTTTTAATGATTATGTTACACCAAACCAAGCATTGAATGATGGTTTAATTGATGTAAATGCTTTTCAACACAAGCCTTATTTAGATGAACAAATCAAAGAACGCGGTTATAAATTAGATATCGTAGGTAACTCATTTGTTTATCCTATTGCTAGTTATTCCAAAAAACTCAAACCTATTAGTCAATCAGAAGGAACAGGTGAAGGTGTAAAAGTAACTTCACCGCGTGGTGAAACATTTTTTATTGCGGCCAATTCAACGATTGCTATTCCTAATGATCCGACAAATTTAGGTCGAGCATTACTATTATTACAGCACGAAGGAATGATTACGGTTGATAAAGCAAAAGGTCTATTACCAACAGTTCTTGATATTACTAGCAATCCTTACAACTATAAGATTATTGAACTTGAAGCACCAATATTGCCACGTTCGCTAGATGATGCTCAAGTTGATCTAGCAATCATCAATAATGCATTTGCAGGACAAGTAAATTTAACACCAAGTAAAGATGGAATTTTTGTTGAAGACAAAAACTCACCATATGTCAACATCATCGTTGCGCGCGAAAATAACAAAGATGATGAAAACGTCAAAAACTTTGTTAAATCTTACCAAACTGAGGCTGTAGCTGAAAAAGCAAACCAAATCTTTAATGGCGGTGCGATTCGCGGTTGGTAATAATAAATAACAACGATTTATTTACCTTAATATCGTTGGCTTAGGTCGACGATATTAGCTCTTTTCTCACATAGAAATAACAAGTTGTAGAATAAATTCAATCAAATATGGATTATGACATATCAAATTGACCCCATCGGCATTATCCGCTCCCCCTATAGTGAAAAATTTGCTGTTCCAAGACAGCCAAATTTAGTTAGAGCAGGAAAAGGGGAACTTCATTTGCTAGCTCCTTATAACGATCCTACTAGTGTTAAAGGATTAGAACAGTTTTCACACTTGTGGTTATTATTTTTATTTCACCATATCGATCCAGAGAAATGGAGACTAACCGTTCGGCCACCGCGTTTAGGTGGTAATAAAACAATAGGGGTATTTGCTAGCCGCTCGCCATTTAGACCAAATCACATTGGGCTGTCAGCCGTTGAGTTAAAAGATATCGTCGTTGAAAATAAACAGATTATTTTAAAATTGGGAAGCCTTGATTTAGTTGATGGCACACCTATTATTGATATCAAACCTTATCTACCTTATTGTGACAGCCATCCTGATGCCTTTGCAGGATATGCACAATCTATTCCCAATGAAAAATTAACCGTTGAGTTTTCACAAAAAGCACAATTAGTATTAGATTTACAAAAACAGAACTATCCTCAACTTACCGAACTAATTACACAAGTGATATCTCAAGATCCAAGGCCAGCGTACAAACAAAATAATAATAATAGTGAACAAACCTATGGAATCACACTTTATCATTTTAATATAAAATGGAAGATCGCCAATAATCACGCCATTATTGAGCATATTTATGGAAAAGATATAAACGGTAACTAGAATTTTTAATTAGAGTGTAGGAAAACGCCAAGTTGTTTACACTTGATGATTAAAATAATTCGCTAAAAACTCATAAGGCGTTTTCCCTGAAATCGCTTTATAAGCGTTTAAACTTTTGTTTTCACTCTTTTAAGTCGCTAAATATTTGCTGATCATCTCACGCCTCAACTCAAAGTTCGTATTACACTTTTGGTTTTTCTATTGATTTGCGGGCTGGTAATTTTTGTCAATTTTTGTTTGATATGCTAGTTATTACTCAGTTTATCTAACCTAATAATTTATTTAAATAAAGACAGGATCATTTTGTCAAAAAGTTTCAGGAGCGCACTACGTTTATGTATAAAGATCTTAAAAATCAAATAGATATTATAAAGCAAATATTCTCTAGTTTGATTTTTAAGTAACGGTAAACCTTTGCTATTAACCTGTCGTATTTCGCTCAGATAGGTTTTGTTATCGCCTTTAGCTTGCTTTTTCAATTTATCTTTAATTGATTTTTATATTTTATATCATATAGTTAAAAAAATAATTGATGATTTTATAACATTCATTTTTACTACTTTAAGGGGTAAAAAAGGGATAAAAACTTTAATTGAGCTTTATTTAGCACGTGATAAGAGGTTTGGCTACAGACCATAAAGCGTTTAGCCAAATTAGTAATGGTTATTTTTCTTTATAATATCAGCGCCCTATCGCTTGACTGTGATAGAGCGTTAATTTTTTTTATGGATACTATAACAGTAATTTTTCAAATTACTGTAAACAACATGAGGAATTTCTACAATTATAAATATAATGTTTAGTATCTTTTTATTGAAAAATTAAAGGTTAATGGTAATTGACCTTGTGCCTATTTCTTATTTCAGCAATATCGATAGAATCAAACAAATAATGCTTTCCACAATAATCACAATGAATATCAATATTACCGCCATCTTCACTTAAGATCTCATCAATTTCGTTAGCGGGTAACGTCATTAAACTATCTTCACAACGTTGGCGTGAACAACCACACTTAAAATTAATATCATGTGTTTCAAAAAGACGCACTTGTTCTTGATTATATAAACGATACAAAATCTCGTCAGTAGAGAGCTGTAATAACTCATCAGCCGTAATTGTTTCGGTTAATGCGCTTAAATGTTCAAATGATTCAGCAGTATCATCATTAGCTGGCAAAATTTGTAATAAAATGCCTGCTGCCATTGGCTTATTATTATGTACACCTGTTTTCACAAATAAACGAGTAGGAAGCTGCTCGGATTGCTTAAAATAGTTTTCGATGCAACCAATAAATGTATCTTTTTCTAACCCGACAATACCTTGATAACGCTCGCCATTTTTAGGTGTAATAGTAATAACAATATAACCATTACCCACCATATCTTTGAGTGTTGCGTCGTCAGCAATTTCACCATTAACCCGAGCAACGCCACGCAACTGTTGCTGATCATTACCATTAACAACGGCTAACGATAACGCTCCATCACCTTGCAACTGAACCGCAATATCACCCTCAAATTTTAGTGTTGCTGTTAATAAACTGGTTACAACCAATAATTCTCCAAGTAAATTTTGTACTGCAACAGGGTAAGTATGATTATCTAACACCGCTTGGTATGTTTGTTCAAGACGGGTAATTTCACCACGGATTGGGTGGTTATCAAATAAAAATCGATTTAAAGTATCCATATTAACTGTTGTCATCTTGTTGCCTATCATATTTAAATTTAATCAAATCACGCCGCTCCTTTTTATCTGGCTTTCTATCTGGATGAGGCATTGTCAATGCATTAAGTTTACGTGCTTGTGCTATTGCTTCACGTTTAGCAATGCTGTCAGAAGTTTCTTGATAAAGTTGTTGAGCTTCAGTGGCCGTTCTTCGTTGTTCACTAATAGCTAAAATTTGAATAGTTCTTTGATCGGAACCTTGACGAAGCGTTATAGTTGCACCAACTTCAACAATTTTACTTGGTTTAGTACGTTGACCATTATAATGCACTTTACCGCCATCAATCATTTCACGGGCTAATGCTCGTGACTTATAAAACCTTGCGGCCCA
The DNA here is from genome assembly GCF_900094935.1 of Gilliamella intestini. Classification (GTDB taxonomy): domain Bacteria; phylum Pseudomonadota; class Gammaproteobacteria; order Enterobacterales; family Orbaceae; genus Gilliamella; species Gilliamella intestini. The sequence goes on along the minus strand of NZ_FMBA01000047.1, from coordinate 8,368 downwards.
AAGCCATTTATCTAATCGAACAAGAACCATTACATCCTCACATACCACTTATTATAAAGTCTTTCACACTCAAAGACACATAATACCTTAAACATCTTAACCAGTTATATAAGAATGTTTTTGTAAAAATCAATGTTCATGCTTAATAATATAATTATTGCCATCACTAGAAAATACACCTGAAAAACTAAACGGCAATAATTTTCCTTGCAAATTCACCGAATAATTCATGGCTTTTGGTGGCTGTTTCACCAATTTCCAGTTTTCTAGCAATGAACTGGTTACACCATAAGCATTAAATTGCAAAGATAATGGTTCATTTTGCGATAAATCAACGTGTGCATTTGACTCAATCATACCACCACTAACTAAAGTACTAAAGATTAACGATGCATGATTTTCAGCATCAAATTTTAAAATCAAATCAAGATAACTAGCATCAATTCGATTAAATGAGCCTTTTTCTGATTTAAAAAAAGTTGTTCCTGCAAAAAAGCCTAATTTGTGATCTTTCGCTAAAACAACATCCGTACCAGAAACCTGAAAGTTATATAAAGTAAAAGGAAAATCGCTATATTTTCTAATTATCAAACTTTGTAAAGCAGTAAGCTTATCTACTTTGATGCTCCTGAAAATACTCGGTAACGTCGAAAATTCTAGCTTTTCAGGAAGCTGATAATTAATATCTGATAATGTTAATTGATCTAAATGTAAGGTGCTATCTTTCCATTTTCCTGCAAAATTCATACTACCTTTATTCCATTTGGCTAGCACTTTTTTGATCGTTACCTCTTGATCATTAGATGATAATTGAGCTAATACCGACGCAAACTCCTCATCATGCCACACAACATGATCAGCATTAAAAACAAACGTACTTTGATCAAAATGCCATTTATCATCATAACTCAGGTTAGTTGCCTCAATATTACCTTTTTCAATTAAAAAATTAGGCAATTGTATGCTACTTTCAAATATCGATAACTGCTTGATCGCCATATTTGGCACAATATGAGAATACCTATTCCAAAAATCCTTATCGGTTGATTGGAAATTAATATTATGTAGTTGTATCTGATCAATATTTAAATGATTATTATCACGTATTTTTAATTTACTAACAAAAAAGCCATTATCAATATTACCACCTAAATTAGTCACTGTAGTAACACCATTAAGATGGAATCCTTGAATAAGCATTGATTTGATAGGAACTTGATTGACCAATACTGCTTGCGAAGAAAAATCAAATTGGTATTTATCTTCCCCTGATAACGAAACCACTGATAGCGAAAATGGCTTAATGCCACCATTTAACTGTGTAAATGAAAGTTGATCTTGCCCATTATTAACTGAAATATTAACGGTTGAGTCAATTAATTTCAGCGTGTTAGTCGAAAAATTATAATGGCTAAATTGGCCATCATTATCAGCATGATTAATGGTACCATTAATGACAATAACATAATTAAAATGGGTTAATTGCCATAAATCAGTTTTATCTAACCCTACAACAAGTGTTGGTACATTAACAATCTCTTGCCTATCATTTTTTACAACAACGTTATCAAAAACCAATTCATAGAAATTTGAAAAAGAGTGATGGACACTACCGATTGAAATTGTATAACAGCTAAATTTGGATAATTGCTGACTAACTATCTTGGCTCCAAACGAGGTTTGTATGACAAAATAGGACAATAAAACAAAAAACCAAATAATGGATAATAAAATGATTATATAAAATCGTAATCGTCGCATAAATAAATGTAATTATTATAATAAACAGCTAATAATTACATTACGATAACCGATCTTAATCAAAATATCATCCCATTTTCAGCATAAATGATTTGTTATTCAGCAAGCTTTACAGTTAATATATAAAGATTGACTATAATAATATTGTTAAATAACCAACAGGACAATTCACTTTCCCTTTTTATTTTAATTAAGCTAAGGGATAGTTATTTTTATTTACTAAATAAGTAAAAACGGGAGATACCTAGATGAAACAAATCCCAATGACAGTAAAGGGAGCTGAACTATTACGTGCTGAACTAGAAGAGCTAAAAAATGTCAAAAGGCCACAAATTACAGCAGCCATTGCAGAAGCAAGAGCACACGGCGATTTAAAAGAAAACGCTGAATACCACGCAGCCAGAGAACAACAAGGTTTTTGTGAGGGTCGAATTCAAGAAATTGAAGGTAAATTATCACAAGCACAAATTATAGACATAACTAAAGTAAAAAATACTGGGCGTATTATTTTTGGCGCTACTGTGACTGTCGTTAATATCGAAACCGACGAAGAAATAACCTATCGCATTGTTGGTGATGACGAAGCAGATTATAGACAAAACCTTATTTCGGTTAACTCACCTATTGCCCGTGGGCTAATCGGTAAAGAAGATGGCGACACAGTGCAAATTAAAACGCCAGGTGGTGATGTCGAGTTTGATATTATTAAAGTTGAATATATCTAGTAAAAACAACTTTAACAACAAATAGATAAAGCAACAGGGCAAATAGCCCTGTTATTTTTATTTAAGATTTAGGTAAAGTAATTTTCTTATCTTCACTTGGTCTAAAAATCGTAAAATTAGAACCAACCAATTGTACGGGCAATGCTTTTGTTTCACGAATAATCGCATCGCAAATAAGTTTTTTAGTTTCGCGGTCTTCAGCAGAAACCTTAATTTTGATTAACTCATGAAAATTTAACGCATGGTCAATTTCGGCAAGTACGCCTTCGGTAAATCCATTAGCCCCAATCATCACAATAGGCTTTAAATGATGCGCTTCACTTTTTAAATACTGTTTTTGTTTATTCGATAAATTCATTAAATTTTTATCACATTAAGTTGCAATTTTGCTATTCTACCCTTATATATATTTGTAATCAATGAAGTGACCTCTTTACATTAAGGATTTATTCGCTGTGAGTAACAAAAAACGCTCAGCAAGCTCGACACGTTGGCTCAATGAGCATTTTAAAGATCGCTTTGTGCAACAAGCACAAAAAAAAGGACTACGATCCAGAGCATGGTTCAAATTAGAAGAAATTCAAAAAAGTGACAAACTATTCAAACCAGGAATAACCGTTGTTGATTTAGGTGCAGCGCCTGGTGGGTGGTCACAATATGTTGCATCGCTTATTGGTAATAAAGGCCGCATTATTGCCTGTGACTTACTACCAATGGATCCAATTGTTGGGGTTGATTTTCTTCAAGGCGATTTTCGTGATGAAGCCGTTTTAAAGGCTTTACTTGAACGAGTGGGTGAAGAAAAAGTCCAAGTTGTTATGTCAGACATGGCACCGAACATGAGCGGACAGCCAGCCGTTGACATACCAAAAGCCATGTATTTAGTTGAACTCGCATTAGACATGTGTCGAGACGTACTTGCCCCAAACGGCAATTTTATTGTAAAAGTGTTTCAAGGTGAAGGATTTGAAACTTACCTAAAACAGGTAAGAGACATGTTCAAAACAGTCAAAATTCGCAAACCAGAAGCCTCGCGAGCAAGGTCGCGAGAAGTTTATATTGTTGCAATGGGTATGAAGTAGCCAGTTGTATAATTTTGTAGTACCATACTTCGTTAAATTTAGTCGTAACTGTTAATTTTTATGAGAGGTTTTTCTTTTGAACGACATGGTGAAGAATTTACTGATCTGGGGAATTATCGCTGTAGTATTGATTGCTGGATTTAATCAATTTAGCTCAATCGCTAATAGCAATCCTCAAGTCAATTATACCCAATTTAATTCCGATATCACGAATGGCAAACTCCAAGAAGTGCATATTAAGGGACGCGAAATTGTTGCCACAACAAAAGATAATGGCAATTACGTTACCTATATCCCTTATATTGATGACAAACTTATGGATGACCTATTGAGTAATAAAGTACCTGTTTATGGTAGTCCTGACGAAAGACCAAGCTTAATTGTTAGTATTCTTATCTCCTGGTTTCCTATTATTTTACTTATTGGTTTTTGGCTATTTATAATGCGCCAAATGCAAGGTGGTGGCAAAGGTGGACCAATGTCAGTTGGTAAAAGCAAAGCAAAAATGCTAACCCCTGATCAAGTTAAAACTAAATTTACCGATGTTGCAGGCAGTGAAGAAGCCAAACAAGAAGTAACTGAAGTGGTCGATTTTTTACGAGATCCTGGTAAATACCAAAAACTTGGTGGACGAATTCCAAAAGGGATCTTGATGGTAGGCCCTCCAGGAACAGGTAAAACCTTACTAGCCAAAGCCATTGCTGGCGAAGCTAATGTTCCGTTTTTCAGCATGTCAGGATCTGACTTTGTTGAAATGTTTGTTGGTGTCGGCGCATCGCGTGTGCGTGATTTATTTGAACAAGCTCGAAAACATTCACCATGCATTATTTTTATTGACGAAATTGATGCCGTTGGTCGCAAACGTGGTGCAGGCTCAATGGGTGGGCACGACGAACGTGAACAAACATTAAACCAAATGCTTGTTGAAATGGATGGCTTTGAAACTAACAGTGGCATCATCATCATCGCAGCAACAAACCGCGTTGATATCTTAGATCCAGCATTATTACGACCAGGACGCTTTGATCGACAAGTGCAGATTGGCTTGCCTGACTTAAAAAGCCGTGAGCAAATTTTGGCTGTACATGTACGTAAAGTGCCGTTAGGTTCTGATGTTAATCTAGCTGTATTAGCGCGCGGAACACCAAATTATTCTGGTGCTCAATTAGCTAATTTAGTTAACGAAGCAGCGCTATTTGCCGCGCGCCGTAATAAACGTTTAGTCACGATGGATGAGTTTGAAGAAGCCAAAGATAAAATCGATATGGGTACTCAACGCCGTTCATTATCAATGACAAAAGAGCAATTAACCAATACGGCTTATCATGAAGCGGGACACGCAATTGTGGGGTATTTAATGCCAGAACACAATCCGCTCCATAAAGTAACTATTATTCCTCGTGGAGGGGCGTTAGGTGTTGCCTTCTTCTTACCAGAAGGCGATCAAATTAGTAAAACCCGTACTCAGTTAGAATCAGAAATTTCGACAGCTTATGCAGGAAGAATTGCCGAGGGCTTAATTTATGGTGAAGATAAAATTACCTCTGGTGCTTCTAGTGATATACAATTCGCTTCAAATGTAGCCAGAGCAATGGTTACTCGATGGGGTTTCTCAGATCGTTTACCACCTGCATTATTTGAATATGAAGAGTCTTCTTATGGCGTTATGAAGAAAATATCTGATGGTACAGCTAAAATTATTGATGAAGAGGTTAATGCAATCCTTCAACGAAACTATCAACGAGCAAAAACAACACTAACCGAAAATATTGATATTCTTCATGCAATGAAAGACGCTTTACTTAAATATGAAACAATTGATAAAAAACAGATTGACGAACTGATGAATCGCCAGCCTGTCACGCCACCTGATGGTTGGACTGCCAGTGATGAAAAAGCAGCACAAGAAGTTCCGAATAAAGGTCGTGATACACCATCTGAATCTGATAATTAATCTGTTTTAATTTTTATAACGCGCTACGGCGCGTTTTTTATCTGATAATTCAAATAATCTAAAATAAAAGTGATTCTCAACACAAATAACAAGCTTGAATGATTTTGCTATTGTTTAGCTTATAATAAAGTTTAACGATAGCAAAATTGAATAGCAGATGACTTAAATAAGGCATAATCATGGAAATTCGTTTCAACAATCAAATTATGGATCTCTCTTTTCCTCAGGTAATGGGTATCGTAAACATGACGCCTGATTCGTTTTCTGATGGCGGAAATTATAACAACCTTGATGACGCCATGCGCCGTGTTGACAGCATGATTCAAGCAGGCGCAACATTTATTGATATAGGGGGAGAATCAACTCGCCCAGGTGCAGCCATCGTATCAGTTGAAGAAGAGCTAGATAGAGTAGTGCCTTTAGTTGAAAAAGTTGCTCGTTATTTTGATGTTTGGATTTCGGTTGACACCTCAAAGCCACAAGTGATGACTGAATCAGCTAAAGCAGGGGCGCACCTAATTAATGATGTTCGAGCCTTAACAGAATCCGGAGCACTTGAAGCTGCAGCACAAACAGGCTTACCTGTTTGCGTCATGCACATGCAAGGCGACCCACAAACCATGCAAAATGCACCACATTACGAGCAAGATATCTATCAAGAAGTCGATGACTTTTTTGCAAAACAGATCGAACGCTGCATAAACGCAGGCATTGACCGCAAAAAAATCATCCTTGACCCCGGTTTTGGATTTGGTAAAACACTAGCGCACAATTACCGACTATTAGCAACGCTTGAACGGTTCCACCATTTCAACCTGCCTTTATTAGTCGGCATGTCACGAAAATCCATGATAGGACAAGTGCTAAATGTCCCACCACAAGAACGAATGTTAGGCAGTGTATCTTGTGCGGTGATAGCGGCAATGAAAGGGGCGCAGATTATTCGAGTGCATGATGTAAAAGAAACGTTTGATGCATTAAGAATTGTACAAATAACTCTTGCGGAACAAGGCTAATTGCATAAAGAAAGGCTTTTAGTTAAATGGTTTGGTTTGAATTGTTGACACATTTTAATGTTGGATTAATAGCAATATTGTTCTTTTGAGATTGAAAAAATTGTTATGTTCTATTCTTATGAAATCAATCTACTAGTTCGTTGATTTTATAGGTGTTTTTAACTGAAGGTGATTTTTATAATTTTATGGTTTCCACTCAAGGTTCAGTTTGGCTTCTTTTTTGTGTGGAAATTTTTCTGCAAAAAATTTGAAGCTATGAGCTTTGAATATCTAAGTATAGAGAAGATGGTCTCGAAGCGATGAGTATTAGATGATACAAGTAATTTTAGTGGATTTCCATATAAGAACATCTAAATCGAACATTATCACTATTGCTTGTTACTACATCAAAGGGATAAAACATCCCAACCCTTACTGCGTTAAAATATCCTTTAGAAAACACCTTAATTTTTAAACAAAAAATAGACCTAAAAAAACAATAAAACCAACATGATTATTATTTAAAAAAGCTCGAAAACAACGTTTTCGTTCTCGATTTTTGATTAGCCATTGTTGGTAAATAAATAGCATTGTAACAAGCAATAAAGCAATATAAAAAAACAACGATAATTGGTTGATGACACCAATCATGACTAACCCAATTACCACAACTGCCTGCAATATCCCTATAATTAACTTATCATATTGTCCAAATAAAATAGCGGTAGATTTTATACCAATTTTTATATCATCGTTGCGATCAACTATCGCATATTCGGTGTCATAGGCAATTGTCCAACAAATATTAACAAAGAAAAGCAACCAACAGGTTAATGGGAACTGCTCAGTAGTTGCTGCATACACCATCGGAATGCTCCAACCAAATGCGATACCTAAGATGACCTGAGGTAAATGGGTATAACGTTTCATAAACGGATAAATCAGTGCTGTTAATAATGCAAAACAGCCTATCAACCATGAAAGTTTATTTAAATTTAGCAATAGGCAAAGTGCAATAAGTAATAATACAAATAACATCCATAATGCGTTTTTTTCAGTCAATGCACCACGAGCCAGTGGACGATTTTTAGTCCGTTCAACATGTGCATCAAAATGACGATCGGCATAGTCGTTGACAACGCATCCTACTGCCCGCATGGTGATTACCCCTAAAATAAAAATAATTGTGATATAGGTGTACGGTTGGCCTGTTAGCCATATTGCCCAGAGCGTTGGCCAAAGTAGTAGTAGGGTACCGATCGGTTTGTCTAACCGCATTAGTTGTATATACGCTAACATAAAATGGTATTTGCTATTTAAAATAATAAGTGGATTATACCTTGTTACTTAAAAGCTGCAATGCGCACTATCATCAACAAGGTTTGTTAGTTGGAATGGCAACACATTTTCAAACAAAAAAATTAAGGGGTAAGTGTTTTTTAAATTCAACGGGAGGCAAGTAGCCTAACGAAGAATGTAATCGTTTATGATTATACCAATAAGCATAAGCCGAAAAAGCGCGTTGTAACTCAGCCGTTGAGTTGAAACGTTGGCCTTTTACAAATTCCGTTTTAATTGTTTTAAATGTCGCTTCCGCTACCGCATTGTCATATGGACATCCTTTCTTGCTTAATGAATGGGTGATATTAAATGTCTTAAAACAATCCGCTAATAACCGATTATCAAACTCTTTACCGCGGTCTGAATGAAATAAATCCAATTTTGATAATGGCAGTTTAATTTGGCTTAATGCCGACATAACAAGCTCTGCTGTTTTATGTTGACCAACATGATAACCGACAATCTGCCTATCGGATAAGTTCACTAAAACACATAAATAGTTCCAACGTT
>NZ_FMBA01000044.1 GCF_900094935.1 Gilliamella intestini | reverse complement strand
CGTCAAGATCTTTTTTTCAAAATTTTTGATCTTATTCACTGACCAACTCACTGCCTGCTTGTCGCTGACTGCATGCCAGTGGATGCGCATTATAGAGGCTTAAAAATTTCCTGCAAGCAAAAAAGATAAAATAGCTATCCGGTCGCACGATTTTTAATCTCGCTAAACTTTAATGGTATGATATTTATTAAGATTGTAATCAGATAATTTTTTAATCAACTTTTCTACAGGCTGAGTATAAACTGTGCTTAATACAATATTTTCGGACACAGAAGAAATTATTTGGTCCAAATTATATTTATCATTTAGTAAATTACAGACCCTTGTCGCAATCGCATAACCTGAATCTATTAGGCTCGCCTGAGGAAAAAGCGTCTGTAATTCTGTTTTAATAAAAGGATAATGCGTACAACCTAGTACTATTGTATCAGGGATTGTTTGTAACCCAAGCCAAGGTTGCATTAGTTCTTTTAACTGCTTCATATCAACATTAATGCCTTGTAATTTATTTTCGGCTATGAGTGCTAATTCCGATAAACCTAACATTTTAATAGTACAATGCGCAGCAAATTGCTGTATTAAATCGGTTATATAAGTTCTTTCAACTGTTGCCTTTGTTGCTAATAATCCTATACATTTATTTTTAGTAAGTAAGCTAGCTGGTTTAATCGCTGGTACAACACCAATAATAGGAAAAGAAAATTTAGCGCGCAAACTAGGCAAACAAATAGTACTAGCTGTATTACAAGCAATAACTGCTAAATCAATTGGATAAAATTTAGTAACTGCCTCAATGACAGAGTTCACTCTATTAATTAAAAACTCTGATGATTTATCTCCATAAGGGAACATCTCATTATCGAATACATAGATATAGTGTGCATTAGGTATTTTATTGTAAATTTCATTATAAACAGATAAACCACCGATACCCGAATCAAATACTAACACTGAAGGCGATTGTTTTATGATATTCATTTTAGCTATAAGACATTAAGTAATAAATTAGAAACGGCCATATCGTAAATCGATTAAAAATTAATGCAAGTATTTTACCCAAGCAAATATTGCATTTAGTTCCATAAATTATGGACTAGACGTCTAGACGGTAAAACTGCTAAAATAACTAAATATACTTATACGAGAATTAAGTTAAGAAGGTATTCTATGTCAGAATTTCTATTTACTTCTGAATCTGTTTCAGAAGGTCATCCAGATAAAATTGCCGATCAAATATCTGATGCTGTACTTGATGCAATTTTAAAACAAGATCCAAAAGCACGTGTTGCTTGCGAAACATATGTAAAAACAGGTATGGCTTTAGTTGGTGGTGAAATCACTACTTCAGCTTGGGTAGATATCGAAGAATTAACTCGAAAAACAATTAATGATATTGGGTATACCAGTTCAGAAATGGGATTTGATGCAAATTCATGTGCGGTACTCAATGCTATTGGCAAACAATCTCCGGATATCAATCAAGGAGTTGATCGAAATGATCCCCTTGAGCAAGGTGCTGGTGACCAAGGTATTATGTTTGGTTATGCTACAAATGAAATGCCAAATTTAATGCCTGCTGCTATAAGCTATGCTCACGACTTAATGCGCCGCCAAGCAGAAGTTAGAAAAAATGGTACACTTCCTTGGTTAAGACCTGATGCAAAAAGCCAAGTCACATTAATTTACCAAGACGGTCAGATAAAAGGTGTTGATACAATCGTTCTATCAACTCAGCATTCAGAAGATATTGAGCAAAAAGCATTACATGAAGCCGTCATGGAAGAAATCATTAAACCAACATTACCGGCCGAATGGTTAACATCTAGAACAAAATACTTTATTAATCCTACTGGGCGTTTTGTTATTGGTGGCCCTATGGGAGACTGTGGACTAACTGGACGAAAGATCATTGTCGATACGTACGGTGGAGCAGCTCATCATGGTGGTGGAGCTTTTTCTGGCAAAGATCCTTCAAAAGTTGACCGCTCAGCAGCTTATGCCGCACGTTATGTTGCAAAAAATATTGTTGCGGCAGGACTTGCTGACAGATGTGAATTACAAATATCTTATGCAATTGGTATTGCCAATCCTACATCAATCTATGTCAATACTTTCGGCACAGAAAAAATTCATCACGACAAAATTGTATCGCTTACTAAAGAATTTTTTGATTTAAGACCTTATGGATTGATTCAAATGCTTGATCTAATTCAACCAATCTATCAACAAACTGCAAGTTACGGTCATTTTGGTCGAGATATATTCCCTTGGGAAAAAACTGATAAAGCGGCACTACTACGTGATGCAGCAGGACTATAAACGCATACCAATTTATTTACATAATCAAACTATGGCTTGTTTAAGAACTCATTTAATGCAAGCCAATCAACGTCTACATTCCCAATATAAAGAGCCTAAGATCATTTATAAACCCAAAGGCAGTATTGCTGGTAGTGCCTTTTTAACACGTTGGGAAATTCAACTTAATTCGATTATGTTGCTAGATAATGGCAGTCAATTTATTGAGGAAGTTGTGCCTCACGAATTAGCACATCTCATTGTCTTTAAAGAGTTTGGCAAAGTAAAACCACATGGTAAAGAATGGCAATATATTATGTCAGAAATATTAGGAAAAATCCCTGCAACAACTCACCGTTTTTCCATTCAACGTAATACTTATTTATACTACTGCAGTTGTCAACAACATCAATTAACCTCGATAAGACACAACAAAATTCAAAATAATAAAACTAGTTATTTATGTCGTAAATGCGGTACTATACTCAAACTTAAAAGTGCTATTTAATAAGGAAATATTATATGTGTAAGTTAGATTTTCATTTTTACAAAAGTTCGTTATTAATTATCACTCTTGGCATTATCCTTTATATTACGGGAAATTGGTTTATACCTTTATATAATGGGCTAACGGTTACTATTATCGAACATATTCAATCTCTCTTCTTATTATTTATGTGCTGTTATACCTATTATTATGCAAAACGAGTACCTGAACATTCTGAGCTTTATAGATTTTGGATTTGGACAATTTTCTGGTGGTTTATGCTTTTTGGTCGAGGAATTAGTTGGGGAAGAGACTTTTTTCCTGAGGTACCACGTTTCTACTATAAAATCATTGCTAGTATATTAATCACGATCCCAATACTAAGTATATTTTTACCCACGATTCACCGAGAAATTGCTCGGCGCTACAAATGTGAAAAAATACCATTTTGGCATATATTCTTTGCTTTTTTATTCTTAGGTATAGCTGATATTGCAGAACACCGCCGTACTTTACATGAATTTTTAGTTATAACAAAAGAGCGAAAAGATCTCATTGAAGAATTAATGGAAATCCCTTGTCTTCTTTGTTTAGCCTTAATAACCTTTTATATGCAAAAAAATGAACAAAAAAGAGTAAATTGCCAATGTTAAGCTATCGCCATAGTTACCATGCTGGAAATCATGCAGATGTATTAAAACATATTGTTTTAACGTTATGTATTGAATCGTTAAAAGAAAAAGAAAAGCCTTTTTTATATTTAGACACGCACTCAGGTGCAGGACGATATCTGTTAAGAAGTGAGCATGCGGAAAAAACGGGGGAATATTTATCAGGAATTAATTTACTATGGCAACAATCTAATATTCCAGAATTAATCAATACTTATATATCGGTGCTAAAACGCTATAATCCTTTTGATGAATTAAAATATTACCCTGGCTCACCACTAATAGCAAAACAATTATTACGTGAGCAAGACAAACTCAACCTTACCGAATTACACCCAACAGATTACCCTTTATTAAAACAAGAATTTAGTAAAGATAAACGAACAAAAGTTTTACGTGAAGATGGTTTTGCCCAATTAAAATCAAAGTTACCTCCGCAATCTCGTCGTGGAATAGTATTGATTGATCCTTCTTATGAAATGAAAGACGATTATCAAAAAATACCTATAGTATTACTGGAAGCCTATAAACGTTTTGCAACAGGTGTTTACTTAATTTGGTATCCTGTGGTATCTCGTACACAAACTCAAAAAATGATTAATAATATTGTTAGCTTAGGCATAAAACGAATTTCACAATTTGAGCTGGCAATAAAGCCTGATAATAATCAAAAAGGCTTGACAGCATCAGGAATGATAGTAATTAATCCACCATGGAAATTACACGAACAAATGCATACAATTCTACCATGGCTAAAAACAACATTAGACGTTGAAAAAACAGGAAATTTCATCATTAGAGAGTTGGTTTCTGAATAGTTTTTTACAATAAAACTATTGTTAAAAACTTTCAGGAAAACCTACATTAAAATATAAAATCATGATAAAAAGTGACAAGAAAATAAATAAATCCACAAGATAATAGTCAATAATAACGACAAAAATACAGCAGCCGAGCCATAATCCTTTGCTCGACCGGATAAATCATGCCTTTCAGAACCAATCCGATCAACTACACACTCTATTGCACTATTTATTAACTCAGTAATCATCACAACTCCAATTGAACCAAGTAATAAAATACGTTCATAAATAGAAAAATCGACTAGCATTACAATAACAGAAGCCACAACTAATAGAATTAACTCTTGGCGAAATGCAGTTTCATATTTTATCGCCGATTTTAAACCTTTTAAAGAATATTTTGCTGCTTTAAGGATACGTAGTAAGCCTGTCGATTTTTTCATTATAATATTCCAAATTTAGAACTACCTTACGTAACCATAGTTCATCAAGCGTTGATATCTTCTTTCTAATAATACAGATAAATCCATATTTTCAAGTTCATCAAGATCACTAAGTAGTTGTGTTTTGAGTGAAGTTGATACGGTTGCATAATCACGGTGGGCACCACCAAGTGGCTCAGGCACGATAGAATCAATAAGATTTAGCTTTAATAATTTATCTGCAGTCATATTCATTGCTTCGGCTGCAACTGATGCTTTATCGGCACTTTTCCATAAAATTGATGCACAACCTTCTGGCGATATAACAGAGTAAGTACTATATTGAAGCATATTAACTTTATCGGCAACCCCAATAGCAAGAGCCCCCCCAGAGCCTCCCTCTCCAATTACTGTACAAATAGTAGGTACTTTAAGACGTGACATTTCTCTTAAATTACGAGCAATCGCTTCTGCTTGACCTCGCTCTTCGGCACCAATACCAGGATAAGCACCTGGAGTATCAATAAAAGTAATAATTGGTAATTTAAAACGCTCCGCTAATTGCATTAATCGTAAAGCTTTACGATACCCTTCTGGAGCGGGCATACCAAAGTTCCGATAAATTTTCTGTTTTGTTTCTCGACCTTTTTGATGCCCAATAACCACCACAGAGCGTCCATCAATACGAGCTATTCCACCAACAATTGCTTTGTCGTCAGCATAAGCCCTATCACCAGCTAATTCATCAAAATCAGTAAAAATTTCTTTCAGATAATCCAATGTATAAGGACGATTTGGGTGTCTAGCTAGTTGCGCAATTTCCCAAGGTGTTAAATTAGCAAATATTTTTTTTGTTAATTCACGACTTTTTTTATGTAATTGCTTAATCTCTTTATCTAAATTAATATCTAATTCAACTTGTTGCGAATCAATATTCTTTAAGGAATTAATTTTTGCTTCTAATTCCGCTATCGGCTTTTCAAATTCCAAAAAATTGTTCATAACGCTTGTAATTGCCTCTTAATTTATTCGGTATTTTTAAAAATACACTATCTAACATACTATACGGATTAATTCTTAAGATAAAATTAAGCCAATTCTACTATGTAATACTCATTAAAGTCACCTATATTTATATCAATAGACTGCAACTTTTCCAAAATCTAGTCATCTACATTACTAAAATGAAGCTTTATTTATTCAAACTCAAATTCGACACGGTCAATACCAAGTAGAGTTTTTAATTCAATAATCAAAGAATCTTCTGGAATAACTCGCCACATTGTGCCAAATTGTATTCTAACAACCGAATCATCCCGGTGATAATATAAATTAACAGGCACACTTCCATTCATGTAAGGTTGAAATAACTGTTGTAATCGCTGTAATATTGTTTGATTTGTTTCATTCTCAATTAAAGTAATGGATAATCCTTTTACATATTTAGCTCGAGCATCTTTCAAATCAACAAGATCTCGCACAGACATTTTAAATCCGCCATTAAAATCATCATTACTAACTTGGCCTGAAGCAATAAGGATCTTATCTTTTATTAATAGATGTCCAAATTTTTCTAATGATTCCCCAAACAGCATACCATCAATACGACCAGAGCGATCATCTAAAGTAAATAAACCAATTTTATTACCTTTTTTGGTAATTCTTATTCTTGCATCTACAACAATTCCAGCAAAGGTTACCAATTTACCCCACCCAGTAGGAGATGCTTCACTTATTCGTAGCCCACCAGTATAACGATTTAATTCTTTTAAATATTGTGTTACAGGATGCCCTGTTAAATAAAGCCCTAGAGCTTCACGTTCACCATCAAGTAAAACCTGCTCAGGTAACTCAGGAACCGCGGCATAAGCGTGTTCAACTTGTTCGGGCTCTTCAGCCAAGACACCAAACATATCTCCTTGACCAATATTTTGTGCTCTAGCATATTGATCCGCAGCCTGCATTGCATCATTAATACTATGCAAAATAGCCGCTCTATGAGGTCCTAATTTATCAAATGCCCCTGCCATAGTAAGTTTTTCAAGTACACGGCGATTGATCTTTTTCATATCTGTTCGTGCACAAAGTTCAAATATATTTTTAAAATATCCACCACTATTACGTGCTTCAACAATTGCCTCAATAGGGCCTTCACCGACACCCTTTATAGCCCCAATCCCATAGACAATCTCACCTTTATCATTTACATGGAAGTGATAAAGGCCGCTATTAATATCAGGAGGATTAACTTTTAACCCCATCCTTAAGCATTCATCAACTAAACCAACAATTTTATCAGTATTATCCATATCGGCAGTCATAACTGCAGCCATAAATTCTGCTGGATAGTGAGTCTTTAACCATAATGTTTGATAAGAAACAAGCGCATAAGCTGCTGAATGAGATTTATTAAAACCATAACCGGCAAATTTTTCCACTAAATCAAAAATGCGCATGGAAAGATCACCATCGATACCTTGCTTTTCGGCACCTTCTTTAAAAACAGAGCGTTGCTTTGCCATTTCCTCAGGTTTTTTCTTCCCCATAGCTCGACGTAATAAATCCGCACCACCTAAGGTATAACCGGACAAAGTCTGAGCAATTTGCATAACTTGTTCTTGGTACAAAATAATACCGTATGTTGGTTCTAAGATAGGTTTTAATGATTCATGTTGATATTTAATATCTGGATAGGAAACTTCTTCTCTGCCATGTTTACGGTCAATAAAGTTGTCTACCATACCTGATTGTAACGGACCGGGTCTAAATAAGGCAACTAAAGCGATCATATCCTCAAAACAGTCAGGTTTTAAACGCCTTATTAAATCTTTCATACCTCGAGATTCAAGCTGGAACACCGCTGTTGTTTCAGCTTTTAATAATAATTCAAAGGACTTTTCATCATCTAAAGGGATTCGAGTTATATCGACTTTTTCCTTGCCTTCTCGGAGTCGACATTCATTAATCATTTTGATTGCCCAATCAATAATGGTTAATGTTCTTAACCCTAAAAAGTCAAACTTAACAAGCCCTGCATATTCAACATCATTCTTATCAAATTGAGTAACGGGATGATGACCTTCTGGATCACAATAAATTGGCGAAAAATCTGTAATCTTAGTTGGTGAAATTACAACCCCCCCAGCATGCTTACCGGCATTTCTAGTTACACCTTCTAATTGGCGTGCGATATCAATTAATGATTTAATTTCTTCATTATTATCGTATAACTCCTGAAGTTGAGGCTCAACTTCAAAAGCTTTGGCTAGAGTCATACCAGGATCTAAGGGAATTAATTTCGCAATACGATCAACAAACCCATAAGGATGCCCAAGGACTCGACCAACATCGCGTATTACCGCTTTGGCCGCCATAGTTCCGAATGTAATAATTTGAGATACTGCTTCTCGTCCATACATATCGGCAACATGATCGATAACCAGATCGCGTTTCTCCATACAAAAATCTACGTCAAAATCGGGCATTGAAACACGTTCAGGATTTAAAAAACGTTCAAAAAGTAAATCAAATGCTAGTGGATCTAAATCGGTAATTTTTAATGCGTACGCAACGAGGGAACCTGCCCCTGAACCACGCCCTGGTCCGACAGGAATATCATTATCTTTTGACCATTGAATAAACTCCATGACAATTAGAAAGTAACCAGGAAAGCCCATTTGATTAATAACAGTTAATTCCGTTTCTAAACGCTCATCATATTCTGGCCTTCTTTGTTTTCTAATTTCAGGATCTGGAAATAAAAACTCTAACCTTTCTTCTAACCCTTGACGCGACTTATAAACTAAAAAGTCTTCAGTAGTCATATCCCCTGTCGGAAATTTAGGTAAGAAATACTCACCTAGCCGAATAGATACATTACAGCGTTTTGCTATTTCAACACTGTTTTCAAGTGCCTCGGGGATATCAGAAAATAACTGACACATTTCCTGTTCAGATCGTAAATATTGCTCTGCTGAGTAATTTTTAGGTCGGGAAGGATCTTCTAGTGTATTTCCATCATGAATAGCAACACGAATTTCGTGAGCCTCAAAATCTGAAGATTTTAAAAAGCGAACATCATTAGAAGCAACCACAGGTAACTGATACTGTTCAGCCAATTTTACTGCACTATGAATAAAAAGCTCTTCATTAGTTCGTTTAGTCCGTACTAGTTCAAAATAAAAATGCTCATTAAAATTTTCAAGATAAAAATTAATAGTATGATCAATAATAGTTTGGTTATTACGAACAATACCGATACCAATATCACTTTCTCGTCCAGCTAATACAATTAACCCTTCTCGATGCTCAATTAACCACTCATTATCAACAACAGGTATATCGCCAATATAACCTCGCTGATAGGCTTTAGAAATCAATAAAGTAAGATTTTGATATCCCTGATTATTAGCTGCTAACAAAGTTAGACGGTAAATATCATCAGGCAATTGAGAACTTTTAATAGCAAGATCTGCACCAATGATAGGTTTAATACCTTTTGACATTGCTGAACCGTAAAATTTCACAAGCCCACAAAGATTGGTAAAATCAGTGATTGCAAATGCTGGCATCTGCAACTTGCTCACTTCATTTACTAATGCACCTACTTTAGCTATTCCATCAATCATTGAGAAATCACTATGCAAATGAAGATGAATAAATTTTGGTTCCGCCATAATTACCAGAAATGATTATGCTAAAAAAAATTATAAGGGATTATAACATAGACAGTAGGAATATCCTTATCTCTTTAATGGTAACCTTTAATTTAATAAAAAGACAAAAAGGTAGGATCTATTACTATTTTGATAAATGAAAAAGGCCTATATCAAAGATATACCGCTGATAAAATATTATCAGCGGATAACAAAAAGTTAGATTTTTTTAAATAGCACCGAACCATTGGTTCCGCCAAAACCAAAAGAGTTACAAAGTGCATATTCTAAATTTTTAACCTGACGCGCTGTATGGGGAACATAATCAAGATCACACCCCTCATCAGGATGATCAAGATTAATCGTTGGCGGTACAGCTTGATCACGCAAAGCAAGAACTGTAAAAATTGATTCAACAGCGCCAGCAGCCCCAAGTAAGTGACCAATCATAGATTTAGTTGAGCTCACCATCACTTTATTGGCATTTTCTTTAAAAATGCTCTTTACCGCTTGAGTTTCAGCTTTATCGCCAGCAGGTGTTGATGTACCATGAGCATTAATGTAACCTACTTGTTCTGGCGTAATTCCTGCATCACGAATTGCACATTTCATCGCTAATGCGGCACCACTACCGTTTTCAGGTGGTGAAGTCATATGATAAGCATCACCACTCATACCAAAACCGACAATTTCAGCATAAATTTTAGCACCACGTTTTTTTGCATGCTCATACTCTTCTAAAAACATGATTCCTGCACCATCACCAAGAACAAAACCATCACGATCTTTGTCCCATGGACGACTTGCTGCTTTAGGGTTATCATTGTTGGTAGATAAAGCACGCGCTGCACCAAAACCGCCAATACCTAGTGGAGTACTTGCTTTTTCACCACCACCGGCTAACATTGCATCGGCATCACCATAAGCAATCATACGAGCTGCGTGACCAATATTATGCACACCAGAAGAACATGCTGTTGCAATAGTAATACTTGGCCCTTTTAATCCATAAATGATAGATAAGTGGCCCGCAATCATATTAACAATTGTTGATGGTACAAAAAATGGACTAATTTTACGTGGCCCACCATTTACTAATGCACCGTGGTTTTCTTCAATCAACCCAAGCCCACCAATACCAGAACCTATAGCACAACCAATTCGTTCTGCGTTTTCTTCGGTAATCTCAATGCCAGCATCTTGTATTGCTTGCATACCCGCAGCAATACCATATTGGATAAAATAATCCATTTTTCGCGCATCTTTGCGTGAAATATTATAATCTTCGCCATTAAAGTTTTTAACCATTGCTGCGAAGCGCGTTGCGAAAGGGGCTGTATCAAAATGTTCTATGAGTTCAACACCACTTTGCCCAGCTAATAAAGCCTGCCAAGTGGATTCAACTGTATTACCTACAGGAGATACCATGCCCATTCCAGTAACAACAACTCTGCGTTTAGACACATTGTCCTCCAGAAAAGGATTGGAATGAAATTTGAATCAATGAAATGGTAATTTCGAGCTTTATCATAATTTGTGCTCAAGCTAATTTTTATTTATAAATTAAAAACATAAATACAAACTAGGCGATCATTTGACCGCCTATCATAAAAACTCTACAAACCTTATTGATTTGCAGTAATATAATCAATTGCAGATTGAACAGTTGTAATTTTTTCAGCTTCTTCATCAGGAATTTCAGTATCAAATTCTTCTTCTAAAGCCATAACTAATTCAACTGTATCAAGAGAGTCAGCGCCAAGATCTTCAATAAAAGAAGATTCGTTTTTAACTTCTTCCTCTTTTACACCAAGTTGCTCAACAATAATTTTCTTAACTCGCTCTTCAATAGTGCTCATACTCTTTTTTTCCTATAAAAATCGCCGAAAGTGGCGGTGAATGTAAGTTTATAAAATGTTGAAAAAGATGCCAATCACTTTTCAACCCAACTGCTTATTTTTTACTCAAAACATCAAGATATTGGCTCATTTTACACTATTCTAGCCAATTACACCATATACATACCACCATTGACATGTAAAGTTTCACCTGTAATGTAAGATGCCTCATCTGAAACCAAAAATGCTACAGCATTAGCAATTTCCGCGGGTTCACCTAAACGACCAGCAGGAACTTGAGATAAAGTTAGTGCTTTTTGCTCATCAGTTAGTGCATCAGTCATATCTGTTGCAATAAAACCTGGCGCAACAACGTTAACGGTAATTCCTCTTGATGCAACTTCACGTGCTAATGATTTACTAAATCCAATTAATCCTGCTTTCGCAGCCGCATAGTTAGCTTGACCAACATTTCCCATTGTACCAACTACTGAACCAATAGTCACAATTCTGCCATAACGTTTTTTCATCATTGTGCGCATTAATGCTTTAGATAAACGGAAAACAGACGTTAAATTGGTATCTAAAATATCTTGCCATTCATCTTCTTTCATTCTCATTAATAAATTATCGCGAGTAATACCTGCATTATTAACAAGAATATCAATATCACCAAATTCTGTTTTTATTGCATTAATCACAGATTCAATTGATGTTTCATCTGTCACATTTAAGGCTAAACCTTTACCATTTGAGCCTAAATATTTACTAATAGCCTCAGCGCCTTTTTCTGTGGTTGCTGTACCGATAACAGTTGCACCACAAGAAACAAGCTTTTCTGCAATAGCTTTACCGATACCACGACTAGCACCTGTAACTAAAGCAATTTTTCCTGATAGATTCATAACTACCTCTTTATTTTTACTTTGTATTTTCTAATGCTGCTTCTAATGATGCTTTATCATTAACTGCAATACCAGAAAGTATATCAACAATACGTTTAGTTAAGCCGGTTAATACTTTACCTGGGCCCATTTCAACTAAAAGTGTTATATCTTGTTTTGCCATATATTCTACAGTTTCAGTCCAACGCACAGGGCTATAAAGTTGAGCAATTAATGCCGCTTTAATTTTTTCTGCAGATGTTTCAACTTTTACATCGACATTATTAATAACAGCAAACTTTGGCGGGTTAAATTCAATATCGTTTAATGTAGTCGCTAATTTGTCAGCTGCTGGCTTCATTAACGCACAATGTGATGGCACGCTAACAGCAAGTGGTAATGCCCGCTTAGCGCCAGCTTCTTTACATAATACACCTGCACGTTCAACTGCCTCTTTATTACCAGCAATAACGACTTGTCCAGGTGAATTAAAATTTACAGGCGCAACAATCTGTCCTTGTGCTGCTTGTTCGCATGCTTTGCTAATTGATTCGTTATCTAATCCAATGATAGCATACATAGCTCCAGTACCGCTTGGCACTGCTTCTTGCATTAATTTACCTCGTAACTCAACCAATTTAATGGCATCTTTAAAATCAATCACACCGGCACAAACCAATGCAGAATACTCACCTAAACTATGCCCCGCCATAAAATCGGGTTGTGCACCATTAACACTTTGCCATACATTAAATATTGCAACAGATGCAGCAAGTAGTGCTGGTTGTGTTTGCCAAGTTTTATTTAATTCTTCTGTAGGACCTTGTTGTACTAAATCCCACAAATTGTAACCAAGCACTTCAGAGGCTTCATCAAATGTTGATTTCACAATAGGAAAATCATCAGCAAGATCTTTTAACATACCGACAGCTTGTGAGCCTTGTCCTGGAAATACCATTGCAAATTTGGTCATTATTAAATCCTTGATCATAAAAAATAAATCATAAATTAAAATCTAACTAACGCAGATCCCCAAACAAACCCACCACCAAAAGCCTCTAATAAAATTAGATGACCTCGTTGAATTCGTCCATCTCGCACACCTGCATCTAAGGCACACGGAACAGAAGCTGCTGAAGTGTTACCCTGTTTATCTAATGTAACAATTACTTTGCTCATATCCATATCTAGACGCTTTGCAGTTGCAGAAATAATCCTTAGATTAGCTTGATGTGGTACTAACCAATCTAAATCTGCTTTGTTAAACGCATTTTCAGTTAAAAGCTCATCAACCAAATTTGAAAGCTCTTTAACTGCCACTTTAAACACTTCATTACCATGCATAGTCATATAAACAGGATCATTCATATCACGACGATCAACATACGGATATTTTAATAAGTCACCATAACGGCCATCTGCATGAAGATGTGAAGCGATAATGCCCGGCTCTTCTGACGGACCAACAACAACCGCTCCTGCACCATCCCCAAAAATGATAATAGTGCCTCGATCATTAGGATCAACACCACGGGTTAACATGTCAGAACCAACAACCAAAGCATATTTAATCGCACCACTTTTAATATATTTATCGGCGATATCTAATGCATAAACAAATCCTGAGCAAGCTGCAGACACATCAAATGCAATCACATCCCCTATTGCTAATTTGGCTTGTAACTCAGTGGCTGAACTTGGAAAAGCATTGACTGAAGTCGCCGTTGCAACAATAATCATGCCAATATCGTTCTTATCAATATTTGCCATCTCAATAGCATTAATTGCTGCTTGATAAGCCATGCTTGTTACAGTTTCATCAGGCTCTGCGATACGTCTTTCTTTAATGCCTGTACGGGTTGTGATCCATTCATCGCTAGTATCAACCATCTTTTCTAGATCTGCATTGGTTCTTATTTGTTTTGGAAGGTAACTCCCAGTTCCTAATATCTTTGTATACATCTAATTATTCGCTCTTGGGTAGTGCGGAAGAAAGACTCTGTGCAATCTTCTCAGGTATATTGGTTTGTATCGCTAAAATAGCTTGTTCAATTGCTGCAAAAAATGATTTTTGGTTGGCACTACCGTGACTTTTAATCACAATACTTTTAAGTCCAAGCAAACAAGCACCATTATATCGTCCGGGATCTAAATAACCAAAATTTTTTGATACCTTCCTTTGTAACCATTTACTTAATAGCTTCATTAATAATGAATTGTGATCAAAAGACGACTTAAATAAAGACATGAAAATTTTAACTAATCCTTCTACTGTTTTTAACGTCACATTACCAACAAAACCATCACAAACTAACACATCGGTCTTACCAGTAAGAAGCTCGTTACCTTCTAAATAACCAATATAATTAATTTGATCATTCGATTTTAAAACAGAAGCAGCTGCACGTATTTTATCCAATCCTTTAATCTCTTCTTCGCCAATATTAAGTAATGCAACGCGAGGATGTTCAATTTTAAGCAGCGTTTTAGCTAGAATTTGCCCCATTATGGCAAATTGCACAAGCATATCACTATCACACTCGGCATTCGCTCCTAAATCCAACACAACTGTATTTTGATTATTTAAAGCAGGAATAGTAGCAACTAAAGCAGGGCGATCAATACCAGTTAAAGAGTGTAAAAGTAATTTAGAAAGCCCCATTAGTGCACCGGTATTACCAGCACTTACGCAAGCTTGAACATTGTTATCTTTAACCAGTTCAAGAGCTATTCTCATTGATGATCCTTGGCTATGGCGAATCGCATAAGAAGGCTTCATATCATTAGTAATAACAGTCGTTGATTCAGTCAAAATTAAACGCCTATCTTGTTGATATTGAGAAACAAGCTTTTTATTTTCTTTTGACAAAAAAAGACCAATTTCTGTTGGATCTCCCACCAGAAAAACTGAAAGGTTTGGATAACAATTTAGCGCTTGTATTGCAGCAGGAACAACAATACGAGGACCTAAGTCCCCGCTCATAGCATCTAACGCAATGGTTAGACTATCCAAAATGTCACCTAATAATTTCTAATTTTAGAGTAATTATTTAGAAATTACTTTACGACCACGATAATAACCATCAGCGGTTACATGATGACGTAAATGTGTTTTACCTGATTCATCAACTGAGATATTAGCAACAGTTAATGCATCATGAGAACGACGCATACCACGTTTTGCACGAGTTTTACGATTCTGTTGAACAGCCATGGATTTACCCCTTATTCTTTAAACTAACTAAAATTGCAAATGGATTTGTTTTTTCATTCTCAGTAGGAATTTCACCAAATACCATATCTGCCTCTGACACTTCGCAGTGTTTACTATCATGTACCGGCGCAATTGGTAATGAGAGAATAATTTCGTCCTCAAGTAACGCTAATATATCTACTTCACCAAACTCGTTCATTAAAACGGGTTCATAATGTTCCGGTAGTGTCTCTGCTTGAGCATCGCTCTTAACAGGACTAAATTTATTCATCACATGAACTTCTGTGATAAAAGGTTTAAAACAACGTTGGCATATCTGCTCTAACGTGATTTTTGCATCAATTGCAATAACACAAAGCCTTTGCTCATCATAATAAAAAGATAAGCTACACTCAATATCGCTTTTTGGACTATCAACCCTTGTCGCACTTTGCATTGGATAATATCCAACATAATCAAGCTTTTTTTGTGCTGCTTTAATTGGGTCAATTATTAATGGCAATTTATTTTGCATAGAATATGCATTCTACCTTAAAGTTATTCTTATGTCTCTTAAAAAGAACACAATACATAAGGCGCGCATATTACCTTTAAATCAAAGTTTCGTCAATGGGATCACTCAATATAATTTGTTTTAGTTGTTGATTATTACTTTAATATTCATTTTGATAATGATTATTTCTTTCTTGTAAAGATCTTTCAAAAAAACACCCATATTTCAGTATAAAAGTAGTTATTTTGGTCTTTTCATTTGCAAGAAAACATCGAATTATTTTACATTTCATGATTAAGATAATCCTCTAAAACCGCATAAGGCGTTCTCCTTAAAATCGCTTTATGCGGTTTAACGGTATAGAATCCTGAATATTTTTTACAACAATAACCGGCAAAATAAACAAATAAATAGCCCCCTAATGTGAGGCTGTTTTTTATTACTTGGCTATCTCTATCATAACTTAAAGATTAATAACTAAAAACTAAGGGGTGACGCAAAGTGCAGCAGCCTGGCAAAAACTATTCGGATAGCCGTCATTCATAATACAACGGGAAGACGACCATATACTTGTCATATTAGGTGTTATAGAGCCCTTCACAAGCCATACAGTGAACGGATGAGGGTTGTTATAAATAGGAGTATGAGTATCGTCCGTCCAGACTTCCGCCTTCGAAGTGTAAAAGTAATCTAGACCTATTCTATAAAGAGTAAGATCTCCCCACTCTCCAGTCATGCCTGCCCCTATTCGACGTTGATACGCCTGAAAGGCGGGTGATATTGGCGTGGCGCTAACAGCACCCTTACACACTTCAGGCCCAAATATAGTAAAAGTACATTTTGCATTAGTTAAATCTCTTATATGTGGCAGACGATAACCTAAACTTTCACACCAAGCTTGCGAATTAGTGTGAGAATAACGTTCTGGATTTTTATCGCGATCTTTTTCCGTAAGTGATGGTTTATACCCAGACGATTTAATAGAGTGTCTTCCAGTTCCAGGCATTTGTCGTATAACAAACCACTGCTTTAACTCAAATCCATATTTTACCACCTCATAGCCATCACGATCTTTGCCTACTAATTCAAATTTTTGGGGTAATT
>NZ_FMBA01000040.1 GCF_900094935.1 Gilliamella intestini | reverse complement strand
TGGAATGATGCAAAGGGGTTGGTTAAGGAAAAGCAATTGGAGAATTTATTTTGCTCATCGGACACGCATTTTGTTAAAATGAAAGCCGATGAGTAATATGTGTCTGTCAGATTAAGTTTGAGCTACTACAGATAATGTAGCATTCGCCCGTGATTTCATTATTAAAGCGAAAGAAAACTAGCTTTCTTTTTCTTTTAATTTGTTAAATTTAGCATGTAATGAATTTGGGAATAAACTAATATAAATATTCCAGAGCGTTTGTAAATTTCTATGTCCTGTCACTTGAGCCACTTCTTCTATTGCAAAACCCTGTTCTAATAATCGACTAGCTCCTTCTCGCCTCATGTCATGATACCTTAAATCAATAATACCAAGTTTATTTCTAACTCGCTGAAAACCTGCAGTTACAGATCTTGAATTATAAGGGAATATTAACTCGTTGTTTTTAGGTTGTGATTGTAAAATAGTCCACGCTTCGCCTAACAAGGGTACAAACATATGATTTCCTATTTTTTTTCTAGGATCTTTTCTGTTTCTAACTAGTACTGCTTTTTGTTTATAATCTACATCATCCCATTTTAGAGAACATATTTCACCTATTCGCATACATGACAATATTGAAAAATTCAAAATATCGACAAAAGGAATTTTTGAATATTTATGTGACTGCCGTTCTTGTAGTTTTTCAACAATACGATTTAATTCATCACTTATTGGTCGTCTTGCTCTGCGTTGGCTTTTTCCGATTAAATTCATCTGTATTAATAACGGTCTAGCATCCTCTACAACTGTTTTATCAATATTTATTCCATAAATAGGCCGCGCAACTTCAAGAATAGAACCAATATAGCTTATATCATGGTTGATAGTAGCTGGTTTGGTTCCTGAGGCTGCTCTAGCCCTGCAGTGTTCAATTATGTGATGCGTTTTTAGATCAGATAATTTTATATTTGCAATGTCACTATTGATAATCATTTGAATAACATATCGTTTTGTTCGTCCTGCTTTTTCACCAAGATTTGGATCAGATAAGTATTTATCTAAAAGATTCCCTAATGTTAATTTTGTTATATCGTTTTTTTGTGGG
Organism: Gilliamella intestini; assembly: GCF_900094935.1. Classification (GTDB taxonomy): domain Bacteria; phylum Pseudomonadota; class Gammaproteobacteria; order Enterobacterales; family Orbaceae; genus Gilliamella; species Gilliamella intestini. The sequence continues at coordinate 18,215 of NZ_FMBA01000040.1, read as the reverse complement.
ATCCCGAATTGCTCTATTTTCGATGCTTGGTTTGTTCCCCATGTTTTTGCTATTTGTTGTTTGCTAAATGTCTTTGACTCACGATAAATAACCTTGGTTTTTTCTTTTATTACAACGGTACAACGATATCGAGGTGTTCCGTCTGCACGAATACGTTTCTCTATGATATAATGAGCCATAAATTGTTTACCCTAAATTATTTTGTCCTATCAACGTGGGAGCCTGTGCGGGATCCTGATGATGAAAAAATATATCAAAATAGGTAAAAATAAGCAAAAATAATATTTCTGAAATAATCAATAAAAATAGTTATAAACATTGGTGTATCAATGAATTCAACAAAAAACAAATTTTCTATCGCTCCTATGCTTGATTGGACGGATAAACATTGTCGTTATTTTCATCGTGTATTAACCAAACAAACTTTACTTTATACCGAAATGGTGACAACAGGTGCAATTTTATTTGGAAAAGGTGATTATTTAGATTTCAATCATGAAGAACATCCTGTTAGTTTACAACTTGGCGGTAGCGATCCCAAAGCATTGGCACAATGTGCAAAATTAGCGCAAGAACGTGGTTATGATGAAATCAACTTAAACGTCGGTTGCCCATCAGATCGGGTACAAAATGGTATGTTTGGTGCTTGTTTAATGGGTAATGCAAATTTAGTGGCAGACTGCGTTGAGCAGATGCAAGCCCAGGTTGATATTCCTGTAACGGTAAAAACAAGAATCGGCATTGATGATTTTGATAGTTATGCTTTTTTATGTCACTTTATCGAAACTGTGATGCCTTATACTAGTACGTTTATTGTGCATGCTCGTAAAGCTTGGTTATCGGGATTAAGTCCAAAGGAAAATCGAGAAGTGCCTCCGCTAAACTATGATCGTGTTTATAAACTCAAACAAGATTATCCCAATTTAACAATAGCGATTAATGGAGGCATTAAAACCATTGATCAAATAAAACATCACCTACAGCACGTTGATGGTGTGATGGTAGGGCGTGAAGCTTATCAAAATCCGCTTTTACTAACTCTAATTGATTCACAAATTTTTGGATTAGATACCCCAACCATTGAACCTAAATCCGCAATTCGAGCACTTTATCCTTATATTGAGCAACAATTAACGCAAGGAGCACAGCTAAATCACATTATGCGCCATACTTTAGGGTTATTTAATGGATTTAAAGGTGCAAGACAATGGCGACGTTATCTGAGTGAAAATGCTCATAAAAAAGGTGTGGGAATAGAGGTGGTTGAACAGGCCTTAACGTTCATCCGATAATAATTGATAAAATAACAATTACTTTTACTTGTAATAGTCTTTACTTAAATAACGATAATTGCGCACTGCTAGTATATCGTTATATACTAGCCCACAATTTTTCTAATGGTTTTATTTTGTGCGTTTAAATTCAAGTCAACAAAAAGCTGTCGAATATGTTTCAGGTCCTTGCCTTGTTTTAGCAGGAGCAGGCTCTGGAAAAACTCGTGTTATTATTAACAAAATTGCCTATTTAATTCGCGTTAAAGAGTATTTACCACGCCATATTGTTGCGGTTACGTTTACGAATAAAGCTGCACGTGAAATGAAAGAACGCATAGCGCAATCTCTTAGTAAACAAGAGGCGAGAGGCCTTAAAATTTCAACCTTTCATACACTCGGCTTGGATATTGTTCGCCGAGAATATAAGCATTTAGGTATTAAGTCCAACTTTTCGTTATTTGATGATCATGATCAAATCGCATTACTCAAAGAGTTAACTCATCAATGGTTAGAAGGTGATAAAGAGCTGATTAATCAATTACGTTCGACAATTTCTAATTGGAAAAATGATATTGTTGATTCAACGATTGCGATGGCAAGAGCGCAAACAAATAAAGAAAAACTATTTGCTCATTGTTATCAGCTTTATGAAAAACAGTTAAAAGCATGTAGTATTCTCGATTTTGATGATCTTATTTTACTTCCTACACTTTTACTTAAAAATAATGAGGAAGTGCGTGATAAGTGGCAAAATAAAATTCGTTATTTATTGGTTGATGAATATCAAGATACTAATACAAGTCAGTACGAGTTTATTAAATTGCTAGTTGGTAATCGAGCCAAATTTACAGTTGTTGGTGATGATGATCAATCCATTTACTCATGGCGAGGGGCAAGACCGCAAAATTTAGTATTACTAAAACAAGATTTTCCCAATTTAGAAGTCATAAAACTTGAACAAAACTACCGTTCTTCGGGACGAATTTTAAAAGTTGCTAATATTTTAATTGAAAATAATCCACATATTTTTGAAAAAAAACTGTTTTCAGAACATGGTTATGGTGAGGCATTAAGAGTTATTTCAGCTGATAGTGAAGAGCAGGAAACTGAAAAAGTTGTTAATGACTTAGTGGGTCACCGATTTGCTAATAATAGCCAATATGGTCAATACGCTATATTGTATCGAGGCAATCACCAAGCACGTCTCATTGAGAAAATGTTAATGCAATATCGCATACCGTATCGAGTATCGGGTGGAACTTCATTTTTTTCTCGCATAGAAATTAAAGATTTAATGGCATATTTGCGCTTATTGACTAATCCTGATGATGACAATGCATTTATTCGTATTATCAACACGCCAAAACGTGAAATAGGTCCTGCAACTGTTCAAAAACTAGGTGAATGGGCAAATCATCGTGGTGTTAGCTTATACCAAGCTAGCCACGACATGGGCTTAACTGAATTACTTTCAGGTAAACGGATGGAAACGCTGCATACGTTTATCCATTGGTTTGATACACTAATTCAAAAATCACACAGCGAACCAATGCACGCAATTCATGAACTGTTGCATGGCATCAATTATGAAAGTTGGATTTATGAAACTTCAACCTCCCCAAAATCAGGTGAAATGCGTATGCGTAATGTCGAGCAGCTCGTTGGCTGGTTAAATGACATGTTGCAAGGTGATGATATTGATGAAAGTATGACCCTTGAACAAACGGTGGCAAGGTTTACCTTGCGTGATATGTTAGAACGTAACGAAACAGAAGAAGAGCTAGATCAAGTTCAGCTTATGACGCTGCATGCATCTAAAGGATTAGAATTTCCTTACGTCTATTTAGTTGGTATGTCTGAAGGTTTATTACCACACCAAAACAGTATTGATGAAGATAATATTGAAGAAGAGCGCCGCCTCGCTTATGTTGGTATTACTCGCGCACAGCAAGAATTAACTTTTTCATTTAGTCGGCAACGTAAACAATTTGGTGAAACAATATATACCGAACCTAGCCGTTTTTTATTAGAACTGCCTCAAGATGATTTAGTATGGCAAGATCAACGTAACGAATTATCACCCGAAAAGAAAATGCAACAAGGACAAAGCCGATTAGCCATGCTAAAAGCACAAATTGCCAAGGCGAAGTGAGATTTTTTAAATAACTTAAGAAAATACAATAATAAAAATGCATAAAAAAACTAACACCTTATCATATGTAAAAGATAAGGTGCTTATATATAAAGTTCCTGATTTGGCTAAATCATTTTATTGTTAGCCTTACGGCCCTAATGACAACAAGAGTGATTATATTCTTCTTAAGATAAAGTGGACAAAATAAACTTAATTAGTTGGTGCACTTTCAATGATGTTTGCAAGCTTTTCAAGCGTTAGTCTTAAAAATTTAGGCATGGTATCTAATTCAATTGAATCCATTAAATTTTTAACGTAAAGACCTAATTCAGTATCGCCTTCAACAATTAAGCGACGTTGAAAAAATAGGGTGTCAGGATCTTGTCGTCTGGTTGCTATCATAATTAAATCATTAGCATTACCAGTAAAACTTACATCGGGAATCTCTTCTCGACTCACAACCAATTTATAGTTGATCAAGCTAACAAACCAGATAAGTCCTAGATCGGTAACTTCTATTTTAAGCCAGCGATTTTCTAAAAAATCAAGATCGCCATCTTCCAGAGAATGTTTAAATTGTAATTGCAATAACTGCTCAATAACCTGTTTTTTCAAGTTAAATGGAACACAACGTAAGGTAAGCCCCAATGCTTGTGGGGCTTTATCTACAAATGCTGAATGTATCTTGCCTAGAAACTGATGATTTTCTATCATTTATACATCTCCAGAAATCATTTTTTCATAAATATCTAAGTCAGTATTTAAATGTTCAAAAACCTCTTCACTAACTTCATTACGAACTTTCATTTGTAAAAGGGCTGTTCGTTCTGCTCCTATAGCAACTAAACGCATACGTCTTTCTAAGTTTTCTGCTTCAAGTGCTTTTTGCTCTAAATCTTTAAGGCCAGTTCTACGACGTAATGAACCAATAACACGTGATCCGACTTCATGAATAATTTCTTGATCCATTCTGTCTTCAGCTGTTTCTTGTAGCAAATTATTTTGCATTTTTTCCAAACTAATAATTGCCTCTTCGGCCATATGACCTTTTACTGTCAATATTTCATTATCTTGTTCTGAATTATCTAAAATAACACTACCTCGTAATAAAATAGGTAAGACAATTACTGCTACAATTAACGAGATTAAAATAATACCTGTTGCAATAAAAACAAGTTGGTATCGACCGGCAATTGTCATTGGAATAGATAATACACCTGCTAAAGTAATAGCACCGCGAACCCCCGCAAATGTTGATATAAGTAGGTCTCGATTAGAATAGGATTTAAATGCAAGAGGTCGTTTGCTTCCAAATGGCATTGTTGGCATGTGCTTCATTGCCCATAGCCAAGCAAAGCGTGTCCCCATTAATACAGCAAAAACGAATAAAACAATTAAACATAGTTGCCATACCTCAATTGAGGTATCAATTTGGTTTTCTACAAAAGTATTATTAAAAATGCTTGGTAGTTGAATACCTAATAAAACAAATACAAATCCATTAAACACAAAGGTTAACATTGACCACGTACTATCTGATTGTAAACGTGTAGTTAATGGAGCGTTTCGCATCATGCCTGAATGGTTTACGGTCATGCCAGCACTTACTGCTGCTAAAATACCTGAGCAGTGACATTCTTCAGCAATAATATAAGCCGCAAATGGAAGCAAGAATAATAATACAATTTGAATTGCAGGATCATTGTGAGTCAGTTGATTTATTTTACGTAAGATACGAGCATATAGCCAAGTAAATACAACACCAATAGCTAACCCACCAATCGCAACAACAAAAAATGTAACACTAATTTGTAATAGATCAAACTGTAATAAACCAGCCGCGATTGCAATGGCAAAATTTAATGAAACAAGACCAGATGCATCATTCATTAAAGCTTCGCCTTCAATGATTTCCATCTTTTCTTTTTCGATACGACCTTTACCCACAATACCACTTAATGCTACGGCATCAGTTGGCGATAGTACAGCCGCTAAAGCTAATCCTGCCGCTAATTCAACTTTTGGCAATATCCAATGAAGAATATAGCCTAATGCAATAATGGAGATAACAACTAATACTAAAGCCAATCCAACAATTTCTCTACCATTATAGATGAAATCCTTTACCGAGGTTTTGCGTCCATCAGCAAAAAGTAAAGGAGGAATAAATAAAACAAGAAATAGTTTAGGGTCAAATTCTACATAAACACCAAAGGCAGCCAGCATGCAACCTAATAATATTTGCATTAGAGGTAGTGGAATTTGTATTGGTAACATTTTAACAACGACACCAGAAAGTGATACAATTAACACTAGAAGTAAAATTATTGAAAAAAGTTCCATAGTTTGTCTTTTATTTATCCTATAATCCTATTGTTTGCATTGATTATATCGGATCTTTAGTCAAATTTCAGGTGAAAATTTTATAAAATGATTTAAATTTTAGTCAAATACAATTATTAATCAAAAAATAGTGATGTAATTAAAAGGCATTATGGATGGAAAATTGGCAAAGAGCATTTATATTACATACTCGTTCTTATACAGAAAGCAGTTTACTGGCCGATCTGTTTGTTGAAAATATAGGCAAAGTTACTGTTTTGGCAAAAGGGGTTAGACGTAAAAGTTCTTCACTGAAAGGTATGTTGCAACCTTTTACTCCACTTATTGTGCAATACTCAGGACAAGGGAACATTAAAACATTGCGGAAAGTTGAGGCTATGTCTCTTGCGTTGCCGTTGGTTTCTGTTTTCTTATATAGTGCATTTTATTTAAATGAGTTATTGCATCGGGTTTTAGTTGCAGAGACTGAAATCCCCACTCTTTTTGATGATTATTTAAAAAGTCTACAACAATTAGCTCAGCAAATACCCGCTGAAAATGTATTGCGTACATTTGAATTATCATTATTAGAAAATTTAGGATATCACGTTGATTTTTTTCACTGCTGTATAACTGGCGATGACATTGTTAAATCGATGCATTATCAATATCAATCAGAAAAAGGGTTTATGAGTAGTTTATTACAAAATAGCACTAGTTTTACAGGTGAACAAGTTTTAGCTTTAGGAAAACGTCAATTTAATAATGAAGAAACACTAAAAGCAGCTAAGCGTTTTACCCGAATGGCGTTAAAGCCTTATGTTGGCTCAAAACCTTTTAAAAGCAGAGAGTTATTTTTAAAAATTTAGTTTTGTTAATTTTAAAAAAAGTTTAATAAAATAGTTAAACTTTTTTGGATATTTGATTAAGTAATATATCAAGTTGGTTTGCAAATTTTTCTCGGTCTTTACTGCTAAATGTAGCAGGTCCTTTAGACTGTACTCCGCTGGCACGCATGGTTTCCATGAAATCTCGTATAGTTAATCGTTCTTTAATTGTATCAAGTGTATATTTTTCCCCTCGCGGAGTAAGCACAAAAGCACCTTTATTTAAAACATCTGCAGCAAGTGGGATGTCAGATGTAATAACTAAATCATTTGTTTTGACTAACTCAATAATTTTATTATCAGCAATATCAAACCCTTTCTCTACTTGTAAAGCCTTAATATAAGGCGAAAAAGGGATAGTTAGCCGCTGATTAGCAACCAATGTGGTATTAATTGCTTTGCGATTTGCTGCTCGATATAAAATCTCTTTAATTGGGGCAGGGCATGCATCTGCATCAATCCAAATATTCATAGTAGTTATATCTTATTAATCCGTATAAAAAAACAATCTGCTCAAGATTCGTTCATGGCTAAAATAATCCACTAAAAACGCATAAGATGTTTTACCAAAAACGGCTTTATGTGCTTTACGTATATTATAACCTTGAGCTTTTGCTTTATATTTTTTGAGTTGCTAAATATTTGCTGATTATGCCACATCTCAATTAAATATGCATGTTACTCTTTTTTTTCTTTTTTTATCTCCAAACGGTATAGACTCCTGAATATTTTTTACAAGAAATATAATCTAAAAGAGAACAATTGTGTAAATAACTCATGAAAAGATAAAACTTAGGTAGAAAATTGCGTTACTAACTTAGGCGTTTCTTAAATAATATAAGTAACGTGAGTAATTTCTATATTTGTAAAATGTTTCAAGTAACTATGTATTTTAGTTTATGTTTCTGAATTTATTTAGAACGGTATGAAAATGATTTTTTTATTTAAAATCTTGATGATAAGTGATAGTATATTTGGTCTATTTTTTATGTATGCAAGTGCGCTTTCGTGTGGCGCACCACTGTTTAAGGATTTATTATGCCAATAATTACTCTTCCTGACGGAAGTCAACGTCAATTTGATAAACCCGTTACTGTTTTAGAAGTTGCTCAAAGTATTGGAGCAGGTCTTGCTAAAGCTTGTATAGCTGGGCGTGTAAATGGTGAGCGTAAAGATGCCAGTGATGTCATTACTGAAGATGCAACATTAGCTATCATTACAGCTAAAGATGAAGATGGACTCGAAATTATTCGTCATTCTTGTGCACATTTATTGGGGCATGCAATTAAACAACTATGGCCTAATACACAAATGGCTATTGGTCCAACTATTGATAATGGCTTTTATTATGATGTTGATTTAGAACATTCATTAACACAGGAAGATATTGATGCATTAGAAAAACGTATGCTTGAGCTTGCAAAGAAAAACTACGATGTAAAAAAGGAAGTCGTTAATTGGGAACAAGCTAGAGAAACTTTTTGGAATCGTCATGAACCTTATAAAATTGCAATTTTAGATGAAAATATCTCTAAAGATGCAACACCAGCACTTTATCATCATGAAGAGTATATTGATATGTGTCGAGGGCCGCATGTGCCAAATATGCGTTTTTGTCATCATTTTAAATTACAAAAAGTAGCTGGTGCTTATTGGCGTGGTAACAGTGATAATAAAATGTTACAACGTATTTATGGAACTGCATGGGCAGATAAAAAACAACTTGATAGCTATTTACAATTTTTAGAAGAAGCGGCTAAACGAGATCATCGTAAAATCGGCAAGCAACTAGATCTTTATCATATGCAAGAAGAGGCGCCTGGTATGGTGTTTTGGCATAATGATGGTTGGATTATCTTTCGTGAACTTGAGGTTTTTGTTCGCACGAAATTGAAAGAATACGATTATCAAGAAGTAAAAGGTCCATTTATGATGGATCGTGTTTTGTGGGAAAAAACAGGTCACTGGGGTAATTATAAAGAGTTAATGTTTGTTACTTCTTCTGAAAATCGTGAATATTGTATTAAACCAATGAACTGTCCAGGACACGTACAAATTTTTAATCAAGGCTTAAAATCTTATCGTGATTTACCATTACGTATGGCGGAATTTGGTAGTTGCCATCGTAATGAACCTTCAGGATCTTTACATGGTTTGATGCGCGTTCGAGGTTTTACACAAGATGATGCACATATCTTTTGTACTGAAGATCAAATTCGCAGTGAAGTAAATAGCTGTATCAAAATGGTTTATGATACTTATAGTACTTTCGGTTTTAATGATATTACTGTTAAGTTATCAACCCGTCCTGAAAAACGAATTGGTAAGGATGAAACTTGGGATCTTGCTGAAAAAGATTTAGCTGAATGTTTAACAGAAAATGGCATTGAATTTGAATATTTACCAGGTGAAGGCGCTTTTTATGGTCCAAAAATCGAGTTTACCCTTCATGACTGTTTAGGTAGAGCATGGCAATGTGGTACAGTTCAGCTTGATTTTATGCTACCTGAACGTTTAGATGCGACTTATGTAGGTGAAGATAATGAACGTCATGTCCCTGTTATGATTCATAGAGCTATTTTAGGTTCTATGGAGCGCTTTATGGGTATTTTGACTGAAAACTGTGCAGGATTTTTCCCTACTTGGTTAGCTCCACTACAAGTTGCCGTAATAAATATTACTGATAATCAGGCTGAGTATGCTAAACAATTAACCGAACAATTGCAAAAAGCTGGAATTAGAGCAAAAGCAGACTTGAGAAATGAGAAAATAGGGTTTAAAATCCGTGAGCATACTCTAAAACGTGTTCCCTATATGTTTGTCTGTGGAGACAAAGAAGTGGAATCAAGAACAATTTCAGTTCGAACTCGCCAAGGTAAAGATCTTGGTAGCTTTGATGTGAAACATGTTATAGAATTGTTGCTTAACGAAATTCATAGTCGTTCATTAGAACAAATGAATTAATGATAAATTAATTTGGAGGAATGAGATATTAAAGTCAGTAAACGAATTCAGTCAACACGAGCACATAAAATCAATGATGAAATTACGGCTCGTGAGGTAAGGTTAACCGGTACCGATGGTGAGCAACTTGGTATAGTAAGCTTAGATGAGGCTTTAAAACAAGCTGAAGAAGCAACTTTAGATTTAGTTGAAATAAGTCCTAATGCAGAACCACCTGTTTGTCGAATTATGGATTATGGCAAATTCCTCTATGAAAAGAGTAAAGCAACAAAAGAACAAAAGAAGAAGCAAAAAGTTGTTCAGGTTAAGGAAATTAAGTTCCGTCCTGGTACAGACGAAGGCGACTATCAGGTAAAACTCCGCAGCCTGATACGCTTTCTTGAAGATGGCGATAAGGCCAAAGTCACACTACGTTTCCGTGGACGTGAAATGGCTCACCAACAGCTAGGTACTGAAATGCTTGATCGTATTAAAAAGGATTTAGCTGATTTGGCGATTATTGAATCTTATCCAACTAAGATTGAAGGTCGACAAATGATTATGGTGCTAGCGCCGAAGAAGAAATAATGGTTTTACAAGCTAATTTTTGATTTATTGAAAGTTACACCATTATTTTATTTTTATTAACAATGCGAAGTGGAAATTAATAAAATGCCTAAAATTAAAACTGTAAGAGGCGCAGCAAAGCGCTTTAAAAAAACAGCTTCTGGTGGCTTTAAGCATAAGCAAGCTAACAAGAGTCATATCTTAACTAAAAAATCAACCAAACGTAAACGTCATTTACGTGGTTTGACAACTGTGTCAAAAGGCGATTTAGGTTTAGTTACTGCGTGTGTTCCATACGCTTAATTTATTGGTTAATTATTTAGAGGATATAGTTTATGGCTCGTGTTAAACGTGGTGTTATTGCTCGTGCACGTCACAAGAAAATTTTAAAACAAGCAAAAGGTTATTATGGTGCTCGTTCACGTGTGTATCGTGTTGCTTTCCAAGCTGTAATCAAAGCTGGGCAGTATGCTTACCGTGACCGTCGTCAACGTAAACGTCAATTCCGTCAATTATGGATTGTTCGTATCAATGCTGCAGCTCGTCAATGCGGTCTTTCTTATAGCCGATTTATCAATGGTTTAAAGAAAGCGTCAATTGAAATTGATCGTAAGATCTTAGCTGATATTGCAGTATTTGATAAAAATGCATTTGCTGCATTAGTTGAAAAAGCTAAGGCTGCACTATAATATTTATGAGAGCCGAGTTATCTCGGCTTTTATTATTTTAATTTTTGATTTTTATCATAAAGAGTAATTTAATTATGAATTTAGTTGTTTTTTGTTTCTTTTTTGGCTTCTTTAGTAATACTAATTCGTGAGGCAAAGAAAAAACAAAAAATGATTATAAAAGCCTCAAAAAGAGGCTTTTTTTATATAATGAACAATAAGCAGGAGAACTGTATGTCTCAATTAGTTGAACTGGTAAATAAAGCCAAATCCGCTATTGAAAGTGCTAATGACATTAATATGATCGAACAAATTCGAGTAGAATATTTTGGTAAAAAAGGCCATTTTACAATGCATATGGCCTCATTACGTGATGTTCCTGCTGATGAGCGCCCAGCTGTCGGTCAAAAAATCAATGACGCAAAACAAAAAGTCGTTGAAATATTAAATCAAAAGCGCAATTTTTTAGAGCGTCAGGCTCTTGATGCAAAATTAGCTAATGAAACAATAGATATTACTTTACCAGGTAAAACTCTTGAATTAGGTGGATTGCATCCCGTTACTAAAACAATCAATCGCTTAGTCGATTTTTTTGGTGAATTAGGGTTTGTTGTTGAAACAGGCCCAGAAATTGAAGACGATTACCATAATTTTGATGCATTAAATATTCCTGCTCATCATCCAGCTCGTGCTGATCACGATACATTTTGGTTTGATGCAAAACGATTATTAAGAACACAAACCTCAACCGTACAAATTCGTACAATGGAAAATCAAAAACCACCGATTCGAATTATTGCTCCAGGGCGGACTTACCGTAATGATTACGATCAAACTCACACACCAATGTTCCACCAAATGGAGGGGCTGCTTGTTGATAAAGATATCAGCTTTACTCATTTAAAAGGGTTATTACACGATTTTCTACATTGCTTTTTTGAAGATGATATGGAAATTCGTTTTAGACCAGGCTATTTCCCATTTACTGAACCTTCAGCCGAAGTTGATATTAAAGCTAAAAATGGTAAATGGTTAGAAGTATTAGGTTGTGGAATGGTTCACCCTAATGTATTACGTAATGTTGGTATCGATCCTGATGTATATAGCGGTTTTGCATTTGGTATGGGGATAGAACGATTAACCATGTTACGTTACGGTGTCACTGATTTACGTTCTTTCTTTGAAAATGATTTACGCTTTTTAAAACAATTTAATTGATTCTGGAGATCAAAGCATGAAATTTAGTGAAAGTTGGCTACGTGAATGGATCAATCCAGAAATTAGTAGCGAAACGCTAGCCGATCAATTAACAATGGCTGGTTTAGAAGTTGATGATATTGAAAAGGTTGCTGGTGATTTTTCTGGTGTGGTTGTTGGTAAAGTTGTTGAATGTATGCAACATCCAAATGCAGATAAATTACGTGTTACAAAAGTTGATATAGGTAAACCAGAATTACTTGATATTGTCTGTGGAGCACCAAATTGCCGTCAAGGATTAACTGTTGCTTGTGCTACAGTCGGAGCTATATTACCTGGTGATTTTAAAATTAAAGCAGCTAAACTGCGAGGAGAACCTTCAGAAGGGATGCTTTGTTCTTATTCCGAGTTGGGTATTTCTGATGATCATAATGGAATTATTGAATTACCTGATGATGCACCTTTAGGTATGGATATTCGCGAATATTTAAATCTTAATGATGTAATAATTGATATTAGTGTAACACCAAACCGTGCGGATTGTTTTGGTATTGTTGGTATTGCTAGAGATATTTCTGCAGTTAACAATATTCCAATGCAAGCACTTAAAGTTAACAGTGTACAGGCAACAATTTCCGACACAGTATCAATAAAAATAGATGAACCCACAGCATCACCTCGCTATTTGGGTAGGGTAATTAAAAATATTAATGTTAATGCTCAAACGCCACTATGGATGAAAGAAAAATTGCGTCGTGGTGGAATTCGTTCAATCGATGCCGTTGTTGATATAACTAATTTTGTATTATTAGAAATTGGCCATCCAATGCATGCATTTGATTTATCGCAGATTGAAAAGGGCATAATTGTTCGTTATGCAAACAAAGATGAAAAACTGACTTTACTTAATGGTAATGAAGTTAAACTTAATGATAAAACTTTAGTAATTGCTGATCACAAAAAAATCTTAGCGCTAGCGGGGATTATGGGTGGTGAAAAATCTGGTGTAACACAAACAACCAAAGATGTATTTCTTGAAGCAGCATTCTTCAACCCATTAGTTATAACAGGTAAAGCACGTGAATACGGTTTACATACAGAAGCATCACACCGCTATGAACGAGGAGTTGATCCTTTTTTACAATTTACCGCAATGGAACGAGCAAGCCAATTATTAATTGATATTTGTGGCGGAGAAGCAGGCCCAGTTATTGATGTGACACATGAAGCTGAACTTCCTGCACAAGCAACTATCCAATTGCGACGTAATAAAATTGATCGTATTATTGGTTATACAATCGAAACACAAAAGATCACTGATATTTTAATTAGACTCGGTTGTGAAGTTGAATATAAAGACAATGTTTGGATTGTAAAATCACCGAGTTGGCGTTTTGATTTGCAAATTGAAGAAGATTTAGTTGAAGAAATTGCCCGTATTTACGGATATAACAATATTCCAAATACCAATTTAAAAATTGAATCAGTAATGAAACCAAAACCAGAAAGTCAAATCCCATTACGTAGAGTAAAGGATTTATTGGTCGATAGAGGGTATCAAGAAGCGGTGACATATAGCTTTGTTAATCCAAAAGTTCAGCAAATATTATATCCTGAACATCCAGAAATTAAATTGCCTAACCCGATTTCAAGTGAAATGTCAGTTATGCGTTTATCGCTTTGGTCTGGGTTATTAGATGTGATACTATATAACCAAAATCGTCAACAAACGCGTGCCCGATTATTTGAAACTGGATTGTGTTTTATTCCTGATGAAAATTGTGAATTTGGTGTACGTCAGGAGTTAATGTTAGCTGGTATTGTTACTGGTAATTTATACGAAGAACACTGGCAACTTCCTAAAAAGAATGTAGATTTTTATGATCTTAAAGGTGATCTTGAGTCAATTTTTTCTCTTTTAGGGTGTGGTGATCAAATACAGTTTAAAAAATCTGAACTCTCAGCTTTACATCCAGGACAAAGCGCAGCGATTTATTTAAATGATGAGTTACTAGGTCATTTAGGAGTCTTGCATCCAGAAATTGAAAAAAAATTGTCTTTAAATAGTAAAACGCTTGTTTTTGAAATAAATTTAGCTAAAATTAGTGAAAAAGAGGTACCTGTAGCTCAAGATGTATCCAAGTATCCGTCAAATAAACGTGATATAGCTATTATTGTTTCAAATACAATACCAGCAGCGGATATTATTTTAGAGTGTAAAAAAGCGGGTGGTGAGCAACTTATTAAAGTTACTCTTTTTGATGTGTATCAAGGTGAAAATATCAAAGAAAATCAAAAAAGTATTGCTATTAGTTTGATTTTACAAGATAAATCACGTACGCTTGAAGAAGAAGACATAACTAACATTGTAAGCAAATGCATTACTGCCTTACAAAATCGTTTTAAAGCCCTATTAAGAGAATAATAATATGACATTAACTAAAGCTGATATTGCAGATCATCTTGCCGAAAAATTTAATATTGATCGACAAGAATCTAAAATCCTTGTAGAGCTATTTTTTGAAGAGATTCGAGTGGCTTTAGAAAAAGGGGAACCAGTTAAACTATCTGGATTTGGTAATTTTACAGTACGTGATAAAAATTCACGCCCTGGTAGAAACCCAAAAACAGGTGAAAGTGTTGATATTTCAGCTCGTAGAGTTGTTACATTCAGACCTGGTATAAAATTCAGAGAGCGTGTTGAAAAAAATTTAGTAATCTAATTTCTGAATTACGTAATATCATTTCAAATAATGGCTTTCCTTTTGATATAACATCTAAAGAAAAGCCAAACAACTATTTTATGCTAAAAAGTAGTTGTAAAAAATTAATAATTCAAGCATAATATTTTCGCCTCTATGGAGGCTCTATGGGTTCTCTTGCAACATTTTTTTGCTCACTAGGTCAGGTCCGGAAGGAAGCAGCCAAAGTAAAATATATGTGTGTGGGATGCAGCTGATAGGGTCTCCACCCACCTCATCAATTTATTATCAAATGTCTTATACTTATAAACATATATTATTAATATTGTTGTTTAATAAACGAGCACATTTCAAATAATTATTAAATATACTTCTATTGATAGTTGTATATATGTATTATTTTTGCGATCATACGTGTTTAACAATCGAGATATTGCGATTTCACTTAATTTAATCATTTGAAAATTAGTTTAAATAAAGAGAGAAGATAATGATGCGAATTGGATTATTTATTCTAACTAACTTAGCCGTTATGTTTGTATTTGGAATCATTCTAAGTATTTTAGGCGTTGATGCGCATAGTACTTTAGGATTACTTATATTTGCAGCAATCTTCGGTTTTGGAGGATCTCTTATATCTCTTCTATTATCTAAGAGAATGGCTTTGAGGTCAGTAGGAGGACAAGTCATTAGTCAACCTAGTAATAGTCAAGAACAATGGTTACTTGATGTTGTTCGTCGATTGTCAACTGAACTTAATATAAAAATGCCAGATGTTGCCATCTATCATGCTCAAGATGTTAATGCTTTTGCAACCGGCGCAACTAAAAATAGTTCTCTTGTTGCTGTAAGTTCTGGTTTATTAAATACTATGACTCAAGATGAAGCTGAAGCGGTAATCGGTCATGAAATGAGTCATGTTGCTAATGGTGATATGGTCACAATGACTTTATTACAAGGAGTTCTTAATACTTTTGTTATTTTTATTTCAAGAATGTTAGCATCCGTTGTAGCTCAAGCATTGGATGATCGTAATCGTGGTTTATCACAGTTAACCTATTTCTTGATAGTTATGGTTTTTGAAACCGTATTTGGTATTTTAGCAAGCCTTATAGCTATGTGGTTTTCTCGTTATCGAGAATTTCACGCTGATGCTGGTTCGGCTAAATTAGTAGGCAGTACAAAGATGATTGCTGCATTAGAAAAACTAAAAACTAGCCATGAACCAAGTGAAGATACTTCAATCTTAGCATTCTGCATTAATGGAGCTAAAAAAGTAAAATTTTCTGAATTGTTTATGTCTCATCCACCATTAGAAAAACGTATAGAGGCTTTAAGGAATGAAACTTATCGCAACTAAGGCTAGATGATCTATATCAAATTTATATTCAAACACATACTTTCCTGAAAGTTTTTTACAAGTATTATTAATTTTATAATAATGCTTGTAAAATAAAAACCAAATTATTCACTAGTTAGATTTTCAAAGAGTTTATAATGTCAAATCTTGTCACCAATAATAAATTAGAATTGCTTAGTCCCGCTAAAAATATTGAGATTGCACAACAGGCTATTTTACATGGCGCAGATGCCGTATACATTGGCGGGCCAAATTTTGGTGCTAGGCATAATGCTGGTAATTCGGTTAGTGATATTGCCCAGTTAGTTGAATTTGCTCATCATTATTATGCAAAAGTATTTGTAACCTTAAATACCATTCTTCACGATAATGAACTTGAACCAGCAAGACAACTTATATGGCAATTTTATGATGCAGGTGTTGATGCATTAATTGTGCAAGATATGGGCATTTTGAGGATGGATATTCCTCCTATTGATTTACATGCTAGCACTCAAATGGATATAAGAACACCTGAAAAAGCCAAATTCTTATCTGATGTTGGTTTTTCACAAATAGTATTAGCTCGTGAGCTTAATTTAACTGAGATAGCTAAAATTCATGAGCAAATTGATGCAAAAATAGAATTTTTTATACATGGTGCGCTTTGTGTGGCATTTTCAGGACAGTGTTATATCTCACATGCACAGACAGGGCGTAGTGCAAATCGAGGAGATTGCTCCCAAGCTTGTCGACTTCCTTTTACCTTAAAAGATGATCAAGGGCGCATTGTTGCTTATGAAAAACATTTATTATCAATGAAAGATAATAACCAATCAGATAATTTGAACGAATTAATTCAAGCAGGTGTACGATCTTTTAAAATAGAAGGACGTTATAAAGATCTAAGTTATGTTAAAAACATTACAGCCTTTTATCGTCAAAAATTAGATACTATTTTGTCAAATTCGCCTGATTTACAATCAGCGTCAAGTGGCCGAACTGAGCACTTTTTTATACCAGATCCTCACCAAACATTTCATCGAGGAAGTACAGATTATTTTGTACATGGAAGAAAATCCAATATAGGCGCATTCGATTCACCTAAATTCATTGGTTTGCAAATTGGTGAGATAACTCAAATTACACCTAAAACTATCTATATTAAATCTGAGAAAATATTAACTAATGGAGATGGCTTAAATGTACTAATAAAACGAGAGATCTTTGGATTTAGAGCTGATAAGGTGGAGAAACTTTCGGCTAATCAATATCGAATTTATCCAAATGAAATTCCTAAGCCGCTTTTTTCAGTTAAATTACCTTATAGAGTGAATCGAAATCTCGATCATGTGTGGCAACAAAATTTATTGAAAGAATCAAGTAATCGCAGAATTGGTGTGTCATTTAAACTATATAATATTGAAAAAGGTATAGAGCTAATTGCAAAAAGCGAAGAGGGCGTTTGTGTCAAGGTAGAACTTAATGGGGAATTCGAACTTGCGGAACAACCAGATAAATCATTAAAAAATATTAGAGATAATTTATCTAAATTAGGAAAAACTATATATTATCTTACTGATTTTGATTTAAATTTATCAAAAATTTATTTTATTTCAAGTAGTCAACTAAATCAGCTTCGAAGGGATACTATTAATAAATTGACAGCTAAAAGATTAACAAGTTATTGTCGCCAAAAACGTAAACCAGAACAAAGCCCAGTTTCGTTTTATCCTGAAAATCATTTGAGTTTTTTGGCAAATGTTTATAATCACAAAGCAAGAGAATTTTATACACAACATGGAGTTGAATTAATTGAAAGTGCCTATGAAGCACATGAAGTTAAAGAAGATGCGCCCTTAATGATAACCAAACATTGTTTACGGTTTGCGTTTAATTTATGTCCAAAACAAGCAAAAGGAATTCAAGGTGTTAAAACTAAAATTACGCCAATGAAATTAATTCAAAATAATGAAGAATTATTGCTAAAGTTCAATTGTAAAGCTTGCGAAATGCAAGTATGGGGTAAAATAAAAAAACACATTTTAAAAATGCCACTTCCTGGAAGTGAGATTATATTTATGGCAAAGAAATAAAGTATTTGAATAAAAATATCTTATGATAAATGAGGGTGATTTAAAAGTTCGTAATAATATACATTATTTAACATAATATATATTAT
>NZ_FMBA01000098.1 GCF_900094935.1 Gilliamella intestini | reverse complement strand
AGAATTTATTTTGCTCATCGGACACGCATTTTGTTAAAATGAAAGCCGATGAGTAATATGTGTCTGTCAGATTAAGTTTGAGCTACTACAAGTAATACGAATTTTGAATTGAGATGTGATATCAGCAAATACATTAATTTTTACGGGTATGGTGTATCGGCAGGTTTCTGCCATTACCAAAACCATATTAATAAAAAAACGGCGGAGTTATCCGCCTGTTTTATTTATCTTATTACCTCTAATTCGTCAGAGCCTTTGGGTTTGTATAAGTAGAAGGTATAAGCTTCAGGAAAGTTGCTGAATTGAGCTTTGGCAACTAAAGGGGAATATCCATAAGATTTTAAATCTTTACTAACCAGGGTAACAACCCTACCATTGCCATAAAATTTTAATTCAACAGCATTGGGGTCTAATGGGAAGATAAACTTTTGTTTGACCTTGGCTCCTTCTTTAGCTGTTTTTATTGCATCTTCAAACCAATCTCTACTTTGCCATGCGTGAACTAAAGCGGATTCATATAAGGATTTAGTTACTAACTGAACAAATTCAGCGCTTTTATTGTTTTCGATAATAGATTGAATCTTTTTATAAAAATCTAATACTTCTTGCTTTATGTTCGGATGGTTTCTTAAATCCTGTCCATCGCTCCAGCCGGTTATCTGCCAGTTCATCTCTTCGGGTTTAACCTCAAATTCCATTTTGTATTCCGCATACGCTTGTTTATCATCTTCCATCTTTGGCGTTTCAAAGGTTAATATATCCCATTTAGTCGGATCTGGGTTATCCTTCGCTCTATTATTCCATGCCCACATGGGGTCTGAATGTCTTTCATTTTTTGTTATCGTAATTTTAAGCTTCGTGTCTTTGGTTAAACTTTTTTTAAACAAGGTATCTTCAATTTTTTGCGGGTATAATCGCAAGGTAACGGTCTGTTTTCCGGGCTTTAAAATGTATTTATTTATCTCATCACTCGTTGACCAGTTTCCCAGTCCGAAAAAGGTGATAACAGGCACATCGTTAACTAAGATTTCATACGAACAATCGGTATGTTCATATTTTATTTTATAAAGATAACTTTTCTCTTTATCAATAATTGATTTTTCCATTTCAGCTATATTGAATTTTGGGTTATTATTTTGTTTTTCGTTTTGTCCACAGCCTTGTAAGGACAAGCATAGTAGAGAGATTAATAATAAGTATTTCATAATTTATATATTTTAATTTTCATCGGGGATTACTTCCCAGTATTGAACATTTTTATCGGGATTATTGAAGTAGTATTTTACTGGATTTCTATCAATTAAGTATGATTTTTTGGTTTTTTACTTAAACACAGTGCACTCCTGAAACTTTTTAACAAGAATTGAGCTGTTTTTTTATTTAGATAAAATGTATGACATTATCGTGTCAATCAAAAATTTACCAATACCTAGTCCACAAACCAATGGAAAACCGAAAGTGTGATGCGCATGTTAACAAGTGGTTGCTAAATCAGTAACTAGTAACCATTTATGAATAAAAAATAGAGAAAAAATCTTAATTGTATTATTAATTTTTATAATACCGTTAAAATCCATAAAGCGATTTCAAAAAAACACCTTATAAGTTTTTAGCGGATTATTGGATCGGCTACACTAAATCATACAACTTTTTTAAGGGGTAAGGTAAACTTATCAC
>NZ_FMBA01000100.1 GCF_900094935.1 Gilliamella intestini | reverse complement strand
TTCCAAGGGCAATATTATGATGAGGAGACGGGATTACACTACAATCTAAACCGTTATTATGATCCATTTACAGGTAGATATATTACTCAAGATCCGCTTGGTATACTAGGTGGACTAAATAGTTACCAATATGCCGGTAGCGATCCGATAAATTGGGTTGATCCGTTAGGGTTGATTAAGGTTGAAAATAATGGGTTTGAAGGGATTGCTGGAGAAGAGATAGATAGTACATTATCAATTCCGACTATTAATCCTGCAACAAATAGAATTGCTACTGAGCATATAATTGTGCCATCAGGAAAAGCACCACATAGAGGAAAACCTAACTCAATTTATGAAGTATCGAGAGCTGATGGGTCTAGAAGTGTTACTTATTATGACGCAAATGGTAGAACTTTTTCTCGTGAAGACTATGGACAAATTCACCCACATGGACAAATAGGTTTAGGTCCAGACGGAAGAGTTGTTCCTCATGAACATAAAATTACATATAATGATAAAGGATATGTAACAGGTAAATACTATAGAAAACTCGATTCCAATGGGAAACCCATTGGTGAATGGATTAAGGATAAATAAATGAATAATTATATTGTTGGATATCTTGCTGGAATTAACTATAACAATAGTAAATCTATTTTAAAAAAAATAGCTGCGAATTATAGTATTGGATTAAAAGAAATTTTACCGGAACAATTGTTTCAATTTACTGAAAGGTATTTACCTAATAAAAATGAAACTAATTTCATTTTTTCAATGAGTGATAGCCCTGATTCTGAAGAAGCTGATTATTTGATTGATTATTTAGATTATGCTCCAGAAATGCAAAGTAAATTTCCTTCGTTAGGAAGAGATCGTTTACTAATTTTGATTAGTATATTACAAGAAATGATGACTCTAACAAATTGTTCGAAACTTGTGATATCTTTGACAGACTCCGGTTATATTTATTCATATAAAAAGATAAAATTTATTGAATTATCAAAAACGTTACTTTCAGATTTTGAAGTAAGCGAAGGTGCTCCAGATACACTTTATGAAATCATATATTAAGTGTAGTAGCTCAGATTTAATCTGATAGACACTTGTTATTCATCGGCATTCATTTTAATAAAGTGGGAGTGCGATGCGCAAAATAAACTCTCCAATTGCTTTTCATTAACCAACCCTTTTGCATCGTTCCTCGTTTTCCATAACAATATTTTCCAAATATGTCTTTTCTCGGTTGTAAAACTCAAGCCATTACTCAATCACTTATCCTTATGCCAATCCCGAGTAGCGAATATGTAGTAGCTTAAACTTAATCTGCTTTTTAGTTAAAAAAGCACCTGAAATAACTTGATTCAACCAATGACTTAATACCATTTTGATGATATCCATAACCTGACAAACTTGTAAAATCGAATATCCTTTTTCCAGAACAAGGAGAACACTAAATATCGGTACAGGAAATAAGCCCATTGAGGGAGCTTACAATATATCTCATCCTGATTATCCAATGGCGGAAGGTGTTTATCCCGGCAATGCTAATGATTTGTCA
>NZ_FMBA01000102.1 GCF_900094935.1 Gilliamella intestini | reverse complement strand
ATCGGTTTCGGCAATAAGCCGGCTACCTTGCCACAAATTTGTCTGGAACAAATTTGAACAACGCTTTAGCGTTGGCCCTGCAAGGGTGAGTCTCAAGGATGAGACGAATACAGAAACTCGGTGGTTTTACCATCCACGGTTTTGCTAGTACGCCGATTAAAGGCATCATAAGTATAGGTGATAGTAAGCCCGTCGGTTTAATCACTTTGATTAACCGGTGCCGGCAGTCGTACTCATAGTGGGTGACTAGACTGTGGTCTTTTCCGCGTTTTTCAGCAATCAGATTACCAAAGCGGTCATACTCAAAAATCGTCTGCCAGCAACTATTATACGGAGATTGGTCTTTTCAGTAAAAATATTACCAGACTACTATTTTGTATTTTGATTACCATGTAAATTTTTTATCTTCACATTCATAAAAAATCTTAGCTACATATATAGTAAAAGGTGAATTACAATTTGGGCATTTTTTAAATTTATAGTTTTTTATTTTATTATCCAATAATTCAGATCCCAAACGATAATCAAAGTTAGTTTTTTCAGTTTCAACAGTATAAACTTCAGAAGAATCGACAACTAACCCCATATATTCCGATCGACAATTCCTACAAAGCACTATTTTAACCATTCTTGCTCTAATTGAACGCCTAAAATCTTCATCACTAAAACAATCATTTGCTACCTTTTTATCTAATTCTGTTAAATTTACATCATCTGGCCATATAATGCAATATGGTGTATCATAAAGGGGGACATAGTCTCCTCGAAGCGTTTTTAACCGATAATTTTTAAAAATAGCTAATCTTGTATTCACCCCACTTTGTAAGGTTTTATAAAAATCAAAAGAGGGATTGCTCTTCTCCCCTAATAAGGTTATATTAGTTTTAAACAACTCTCCTTCCTCTTTCATGATATCATCATTAGGAAAAATATATTTAAAGTTAACACTTTCTGCTTTTATCCATTTCATGGTTTTACCCCATTAATAATTAAATATTCTAACTCTGTTGATGTTTCTAATGTTTGTTGAATAGCTTGGCTTTTTGGTATTCTGATATGGATAATTATTTTATTACTATTAAACCCCCATTCAGTTGCTTTTTCGGCGTTAGTGGTAAAAGATATTAAAGAACGCTGTCCTATTTCTTTAAGCTCTTGTCCCCACTCGCCATGAGCTCGAATATATTGATCCAACGTTCCCCACTCGTGTATTTGTTTTGCATGAGCATATTTTGATTCAATAATAGCTTTACTTAAAGCATCTTTTATAGATAAACCTTCTCTTATTGCTTGCTCATAAGTACGATATCCTGTTTCGCTAAAAACCCAACCTGTCTCATAATAAGCTTGAATTTCTGCAGTATTATCTGTACCTCGATAAAGATCTATAAAATCCAATCCTAACGGATCTATTCCGCTAATAGGATTATTACCTACATATCGATATAGATTGATATCACTTAAAATCCCTATTGGATCTTGAGT
>NZ_FMBA01000103.1 GCF_900094935.1 Gilliamella intestini | reverse complement strand
ACTCAAGATCCAATAGGGATTTTAAGTGATATCAATCTATATCGATATGTAGGTAATAATCCTATTAGCGGAATAGATCCGTTAGGATTGGATTTAATAGAACTTTACAGAGGAACAAAATTTGAAGCAGAATTATTATTATATGATGAAACTGGTTGGATTTTAAGTCAAACAGGAGCAAATACTTATTATGCTGCACGATTTTCTAATATACCGATAAGAGATGCTTTAAGTAAAGCTATTATTGAAACTAAATATGTTCATGCAAAAGCAATTAAGGAATGGGGAAGCATAGAACAATATGTACTTGCTCATGGTGAATTTGGCCAAGAAATCTATTCAATTTCTGGTGGAAGATCTCTAATATCTTTCTCTACAAATAAAGAGATAGCACAAAGATTCGGTAGTACAATTTTGCATATAAAAATTCCAAGGAGCAAAGTTATACAACAAATTTTAGAAACTTCAACAGAGTCAGAATATTTAATTATTAATGGAGTAAAGCCATGAAATGGATAAAAGCAGAAGGAGTAGAGTTTAAATATATTTTTCCTAATGATAAAAACTTCACAGAAGTGGAATTCTTATTCAAAACTAAAATTATAGATTCATATTATAATATGCCTTTATTACGTGATAACGATCTTCCGGATGAGCTCTATAAAATAATACAGAATGGAAATAATACACGATTAGCTATTTTTAAACGCCCTCAATTTCCAAAAAATCAAAAAGAAAATATCACATTTTATGATGCTCCTTATTGTATTGTATGGCCAAATTATGATATTGATTTAAACGTGTTAGATCAAAAAGTAATTAATGATACTTTTAATGATCAAGATTTCATCAATTCAATTAAAACATATATTCAAAGAGTGGTTTGTTTTACTTGTCATCAAGAATATGTTTCATTAGTCATTGATCCTGGAGCGATTTATATTATTTTAGATAAAAGTGGTAAACCAGATAGCTCTAAACTTGATTTGTTAGAAAAAAAATTACACAGGGTTAATTTAAAAAAATGCCCTAATTGTAGTTCCTCCTTTACTATATATGTAGCTAAAATTTTATATAAATGTGAAGATAAAAAATTTACATGGTAATTAAAAAACAAAATAGTAGTCTGGTAACATTTTTACTGAAAATACCAATCTCCGTATAATACTTTTGGACAGACGATTTTTGAGTATGACCGCTTTGGTAATCTGATTGCTGAAAAGCGCGGAAAAGACCACAGTCTAGTCACCCACTATGAGTACGACAGCCGGCATCGGTTAATCAAAGTGATTAAGCCGACGGGGCTCATAATCACCTATACTTATGATGCCTTTAATCGGCGTACTAGCAAAACCGTGGATGGTAAAACCACCGAATTTCTGTATTCGTCTCATCCTTGAGACTCACCCTTGCAGGGCCAACGCTAACGCGTTGTTCAAATTTGTTCCAGACAAATTTG
>NZ_FMBA01000108.1 GCF_900094935.1 Gilliamella intestini | reverse complement strand
ATTCATATTTGTTCCTTTTTTAGTTGTGATAAGTTTACCTCACCCCTTAAAAAAGTTGTATGATTTAGTGTAGCCGATCCAATAATTATTCGTGGGAGTGATGGTAAAGTAAATAAGTATATGAGAAATTTAGAATCCATAGCCGAAGATAAAGGTTTGCAATTAATTGATAAACGACAAATTTCTAGTGCAGGGTATTCTCAATCAAATGGAAAACCAATTGTTAGTAAAAATATAAATGAATATATATTTAAAAAATGATAGGTAATATGATGAAATATAAAATTGATATTACAGATAGTTATGAGAATTTTATTGATTTTGATGGTTGGAGTGGTGTCACAAATTATTCTTCCTTACCCAAAATCGTTCCAAGAAGCACAACTTGCCATATGTATCTCGAAAATACATCAATACGTATGGATGAGAATATATGGCGAGATCAGATACTCTCGGTAAACTCTAAAAGTACAATAAATATTGCTGATGATCTACTTATATTAGCCCGTAAAGCTATTCTCACGATAGAAAATGTCCGATGTTATGACCTCAGAGTGATTTATAAAGAACATGATTATTATCATTCATCGGGTTTAACATTTGATATGAAAGATCGTTTTATGGTATTCGGTGGAGATGATATTGAGTATTTACATACAAATATATATGGAGGTGTCATTTTTAATGGTAAAGTGTTCTTAGAATTGGAAGAAAAAGAAATTCTTCCTTTAATGATAAATGGTGATGATGAAGTTATAGGAGGAGAAAAGGGTATAACAAAAATCAATAATGAGAAAGAAAAAGAATTGATTAAAAAAAATAACTTATTGGATATTGGCTATTTTAATGCTATAAAATCATCAATATGGGACTATAATTTTTTAATCAAGTATTTTTCTCATCAGAATGGGTATTGGGAGGCTATTAAGAATTATAAATAAACCAATGGATAAAAAAATCAATGAAGTTAATTGATAACGGTAACTTTTTAGCTAATTATTATTTCAAGCTGGAAAGGAGACGGGAGAGTACTTAACCGCTACCAGTATGACACGTTCACCCATTAACGCTATCATGGTTATGATATCGGCACACAGGCCTCGCCATCCCCGCTCTGGCAACAGCACTACCACTACACCCCTGACGGGCAGCTTGCCGAAATCACCGGTCATCAGCCACGCCGTTACCGGTATGATAACGCCGGTCAGCTACACACCGTCACTTATCCTGAGGCCAACCCCGAGCATCATCATGCTGAAAAAGTTGAGCTATTTGATTATGACCA
>NZ_FMBA01000106.1 GCF_900094935.1 Gilliamella intestini | reverse complement strand
GCATGCGATAGAGATAGCCTCTAAAACAGATAAAAATAAATTAGAGTCGTTAATTAGCCGTAACAAGGAGGCTATGGAGAAATTAGGGATCTATAAAAAAGAAGCTATTTCTTTATTTGAACATCCGTACAATGCGGCCGAGATGAAACACCAATTAGACTTATTGATTAAGAGTATAAAAGAAGGAAATTAGCTATGTACAGTGGCATTGTTTTGTATAATACAGAAAATATCTCACCGAATATTGTGTTAGAGTTTGCTGAAACACTATTTTTGGCATTAAATACTCCTATTACTGAGGCTAGTTATATTAAACCAATAATATGGAAAACCTACAGTGATTTTAAGTTTGTTAATATATCACTGAAAGGGTTAAAACGTAAAATAAATCAACAAGAGGCGACCGCTTTTGATGTACTGAATGTATTAGCCGATACTTGTTATCTACGTTTGGTTTATTATACAGAAGAATTTGGCGGTAGAAATGATATTTATATTTTATATAATAATAAACTAGATCATAAGGGTATTGTTTTGGAATTGATAAAGAACTTTGCACGTCAAAACTACTTTTCTTATGGCATAAAATATTCAAATTGTAAGGATATAAATCGTGCAACTGAGTATGCAGGAGGTTTCAACTTTACTATTGTATATCCTTACGAAAAATATCATTTTGACGAAAAAAAATTAGATGACAATAAGCGATTTAGGATGGTTTATACCGCTAATATTATTAATTGCCATCATTTAGAGATTGGTGTAGATAATACCACGTTGAAAGATTGGATATTAAGTGATACAAGCCATGGTACACTTGAAGAATTAAGCGATAAATTGTGGTTATGGCAAGTTCCCGAGAACGAACTTGATAATATCAACAATTTTCTTGGCGAATTAGATTTATTAGCATCATGGAAATTACCCACACCAGAGCCAGAAAAGCCCAAACGCAGGTTACCTTAAAATAGAATAATTGACGACTAATAAGCAATCGTACTTGTACCAAATCCTTGCTTTAAAGCAGCGAGGATTTTCCTTTTTTATTTTGTTATTTTATCGCTCCTTAAAAACAAATAAAATCAATATGTTATTGAATAATTGTTATAAAAAATACAATACCTTTTAGCATACCCAAAGGCTATTTTTGCTATTTATTTAGCATTAAAAAAACGAAAACTCAACCCAACTAAAAAACAATTTTATACTAAAACGCATAGTTACCTGAAAGTTTTTGACAGAAATTTCAACTTTAACACTTTTATTTTGACGGGGCTGATAACTTACTGGGCAGTGAAATGCCGCTTGATGAATTAAAACACGCATCACCTGCCCCAAAAAACAATGGTAACCCAAAATCACCACAAACCCACAACAAACTCAAAGCTAACCGCCTGCTGATTCAAGGTGACCGACATTATCAATACGAC
>NZ_FMBA01000107.1 GCF_900094935.1 Gilliamella intestini | reverse complement strand
AATGATTTGTCAAATATTGCAACAGGTTCGCAAAATAAAATTATTATGGAAAACCCATATAAATATGATCCATTAGGTAGTGAAATATTAAGAGTCTTATCGAATAATGGTACAATTACAATTAAAGGTTCAATATCAAATGGAACATTAAAAAATTTAGAAAAAATAGCTTCCGATAGAGGTCTTATTTTAATTAATAAAACAAAAGTGCCTAATACTGGATATACACAAACTAACGGTAAACCAATTGGGAGTAGCGAATTAATAAAATATATTTTTAAAAAGAAGTAATAATATGAATTATAAATTAGATATAACTAACCATTATGCAACAATGATTCATTTTGATGAAATGATTGGATTAAATAATTTTATTAAAATTCCGGTAATCACAGATGAATTACCATCATCATATGAAATTAATTTAGAAAATATTGCAATTAATTTGTTTAATGAGGAGCCTTACTATAATAGTATTTTGCAGCAAAATTCAGATAGTTTTATTGGAAAATATGAAGATCCAGTTGTGTTATTAAAAAAAGCAAAATTAATTATCAAAAACACTAAGTGCGCTCAGATTGTTATGGTTAATAAAAAAGACTATTTTCATTCTTGGCGAACACAATTTCTTAAAAATGACTTAGCAATCGTATGTTATGCACATAGTTTAAATTATCCTGAAACAATGATTTATATAAGAGTCATTTTTTCAGGTAGTATTGAATTATCATTTAGTGATGAAAATATGATATTACATACAGTAGGATATGAAGTATTTATAGATGAAGATGAGATTAAATCAATTAATGAAAAAATGCGGAAAAAAGTAATATCTAATCAAATTAATATTAATAATTTAAAATTTAATAATAAAAGCTCTCGTTTGTGGGATAGAGATTATTTTAATAAATATTTTATTCAAGAGGAAGAATTTAACTATTGCTGTATAGCGATTAAAGATTACGATGGTACAGACATATAATATATTTTCTTCTACTGTATCTTGAAAAGGGAATAAATAGTAAATATAGTTAAATTATACCCAATGAAAGTTTTTCAGCTCATGAGGCTGCTGGGGAAAATTTAATTGATAGACAATGTAGATAAAACAGGACAGAAATTATTAAATAGAGTGTCTACTGGAAATGTGAAAACGTCGTCTTCTTTATTCAGATAGAGCTATAGTTGAATCAGTTACAAGTAAGACTATTGAAGTCAGTCGGTCAAAATAGATGCTTACCTAACTGGAAAACAAATATGTTATTTAAAAATTGAACATAAGTCATCATTACCTATAGGAATTAGTATTTCGAAAAGACAAAT
>NZ_FMBA01000111.1 GCF_900094935.1 Gilliamella intestini | reverse complement strand
AAAAAATTTATAAAATATAACCTCGAACACGTTAAAGCCTTTGAAAATAAGTATTCAATGCGTGTTTATGAATGGCTTTTAAAAGAATTAACTCAACGAAAAACAAATAGAGCTAATATTCAAATAAGCATTGATGAATTTAAATTTATGTTAATGCTTGAAAATAGATATTCTGAATTTAAGATTTTTAATCATTGGGTATTAAGTAAAGTATCTAATGATATCAACAATTACAGTAACATGAAGTTAGTAATTGAAAAGAAAGGGCGACCAGTTGACACATTGATTTTTCAAGTTGAGTTAGACAAACAAATAGACTTGATTAAGGAATTAAGCAAACAAGACGATATAACGCCATCAAACGCCCCACAAAGCCCACAAACCAATTTAGACAATGAAACATACGCCAAGTTAACTAAGGCTCTTAATATCGCTTCTATGAGCAAAATAACGCTATCAAGTTTTGAATCTAAATTCTTAAATGATATGAAAGCTAAATATGATCTGAATGGCTCGTTTAGTTGGCTATCTGATAAGCAACGTAACACCCTAATCAAAATTCTTAATAAATATTTATAGGCTTATTATGAAAACGATGACGGAAGAAGAAAAAGCCCTAGAGGCTTATGACATAGAACATAATCCAGACGCTGATCTGGTAGGTGGAAGCATTAGTATAGCGGTTTGCGATATGGGTTTCCCTGACAAAAAAGATGTTAAACGGTGGTTAGAAGCACTTGAGAGAAGAAAAGACCAAGATAATGAGGATATACAAATCGCAATTGAAGACTGCAAATATTATCTTGGATATGCTGATTAACTGTTTACATCTTGATAATGATTACTAATTTAATAATATTTATTTTTTTATTGCTATAATTGAGCTGTCTTTACTAAGACTTAATTATATTTATATAACGAATATATATGGTTCGTAATAAAGTTTTACCAAATAGGAGATACTTTATGCAACAATCTCAACAAAAAAAACAACTGCAACAAGTTGTTTTTCAAGACAAGGTTTTACTAGCTTTTGATCAATCTTTAACTGAAGAACAACGCTTTTTACAAGGGGTTCTGAGTGGTGAAATTAAAACGTATTCACACGAAGAAGTAATAGCTGATTTGCATAAGGTGTTAAATCGATGAAGCAAAAATATATTGTTCGCTGGTCAGAAATAGCTAGATTTCAGTTGTTCGAGAAAGCAGAATATATTTTAGCTCACAGTCAGAGTAAAGAAATTGCTGATAGA
>NZ_FMBA01000112.1 GCF_900094935.1 Gilliamella intestini | reverse complement strand
AATGATTTGTCAAATATTGCAACAGGTTCGCAAAATAAAATTATTATGGAAAACCCATATAAATATGATCCATTAGGTAGTGAAATATTAAGAGTTTTAGATAATAATGGAACAATTATTATCAAAGGTAGTTGGAATAATCCAAGTATGAAGAATATAGAAAAAATTGCTGCAGACAAGGGATTCACTTTATCTGAAAAAAATGTTATTTCAAGTAAAGGGTATTCACAATCAAATGGCAAACCTATACAGAATGAAACTATTACTGAATATAAATTTATTAGAAAATAATTAAGGTTTATTATGGAATATAAATTAGATGTAACCAATAGTTATCAGGAATTTATATGCTTAGACAATAATCTAGGAATAGAAAACTATTTATCGTTTGACTTAGAAAGTGGTGAAGATGATTTTCAAGTCAACTTAGAAAATATAGCGGTTAACATGAGCGAGGAAATTTGGTATTTACCTATTATAAAGCAAAATCCTAAAAGTGTTCTTAATAATGCTTTAAATGAAATTGATTTAAATGACCCAAGTAGTATATTAATTATTTTGATTAGAAAGGCAAGATTAATTATAAAAAACTTCAAAAACATGTATTTAAAAATACATGATGAAAAAAATGAACGTTTTCATTCCACAGATTCTAATTTTACCATAGGGGATAAATATATTTGGTTGGCAGGAAAAAGTGCTGACTATTCCGATCAAGAAATCAATTTAAAAATTGTTTTTTCAGGTAGATTAAATTTTGTTTTTGAAGAATCAGATATTTTAATTCAAACAGTAGAGTTTCGAGATTATATTACACACCATGAAGTTGATATTATTAACAGATATCAAGAATTAATTGTCAAATTAAAAAATAGAAATATTAATCAGCTAGATCTGAATAATATTTATTCTAATTTTTTAGAATATGTCTTTTCCAAAAATTATTTTAGAAGTAGTGAAAAAGGTAATATTGCATATAAAAATTATGTAGTATAGCTTCAAAGTATTAACCTTTACTATCTTATAGCAAAATATCTTATTACTTCGACAGAACCCTGTAAATAAATTTGTGTATTTACAGTTTTTTGGTTTGGCAACGGCTTTACCGAACCAGTGCCGTTGAGTTCAATAATGGATTAGGCTATGGTTGGAGCCACACGCTTTGTCATAGCCTTACCTTTACTGAAGACCATCA